>QCUW01000027.1 GCA_003210695.1 Prochlorococcus sp. AG-679-P15
CGGTATTTTCTATCGCTCTTGCTTGAAGTAAAATTTGCCAATGATCTTTTCCAGTAAAAGCTGTAAATGCTGCAGGAATCATAATAAGTTCAGCACCATTCGAAGAAAGGTTTCTATATAGTTCAGGAAATCTAACATCATAACAAATAGAGAGTCCAATCTTGCAAAGTCCTGGCACATCAATAACTGGTGGATGTTCCTTTCCAGAGAAAATAGTTGATGATTCTTTGTATAAATTACCATCGGGTAAATCAACATCAAATAGATGGATTTTGTCATATTTTGCTAAAACCTGTCCATCTTTCCCATAAAGGGCTGATCTATTAAAAGTATGACGATTATCTCCTGCAGGAACAGGATAACCTCCACCTAAAAGATAAACTTGATATCTCTGAGACATCGTTTTTAAGAAATTAGTACACTTTATTGATAATTCAGATGCCAGACTTAGTTTTTCATTATCTTCTCCTAAAAATGCAAAATTTTCGGGTAATCCAATTAATTCTGATCCCCTTCTGGAGGCTAATTCAATTTGCTCCTCAGCTGCTGCAAAATTTGCTTCAACATTAGAAGTGCTAGTAATTTGTAAAGCCGCAACTAAAAAATCGGTCAAGATTTAACTCCAAGATAATAGATTTGCAATTTATGAGGCACGAATTACACCTCTCTCAACTTGAGTAGGAACAATATCTAAACAATCAAGTTCTGAGCAACATCTAAAATCATCTTCATAATCCCCAAGACTTGTCAATCTTTTGCCATGAGTTGCTATCTTTAAACATCCTAAGATATCATCCTTCCATTCATTCCAAAGAGCTAAAGAAGCTTGCAATTCATCATTAGAAATATTTACTTCATAATTAAAATTTTCTATGATATACACAGCCAATGCACCTGCAGCTAAAGAATCTTCAAGTGAATAAGACCCTTCCCATCCACTACCAAGTATCAGTACATTTTTCTTACTTAAAGACATTATCCTTTCAGCAACTACTTTTCTATTTGGAAGAGCCATTGCAAATAAATATTTTACATTTTCAACTTTTTTAAATGATTTAGTACCATTTGTTGTACTCATAAATAGTCTTTTACCCCGAACTTTCTCTTTAGTTACAGATAATGGGGAATTACCTAAATCAAAACCATTTATTTTCTTTCCACCTCTTTCACCAAGAATTAATCTTTTATTAGCATCCCACCTTTCAGCACTATCTTTTAATAAATCTAAATCAGAAAAAACTTGAATTGAATCTGCCCCGTTTTTCAAAGCCCAAGAAATTGTTGTTGTGGCTCTTAAAACATCAATAACAACAGCAACATCAGAATCTGTTTCTGGAACATCATCTGCAAAATGATAGTAGGAGAGGTTAATAATCTGATTCCAATTTAAATATATTATAGAAAACAGTAACTTAACTTTGAATATTTTTTTTAAAAAACAAACTTATTGATAATATATACCTATGAAAAAATCTTAAAAAATCAAACCAAATTATTAATTTGAATTCTAATTATATCCGTACTGTTCATGGTGGAAGCAGTTTGCAAGGGACTATAAAAGTACCCGGAGATAAATCAATCTCGCACAGATCTTTGATAATTGGAAGTATTGCTGAAGGGGAAACGAATATTGAAGGGTTTTTATATTCTGAGGACCCACTTTCAACTGCTGATTGTCTAAGAAAATTGGGTGTATGTATTCCTGATATTAAAAAGGATCAGCCTTTTTCGATAAAGGGTTTGGGTATTGATGGATTTAAAGAACCTAAAGAAATTCTTAATTGTGGCAATTCTGGTACCACAATGAGATTATTAATGGGTCTTTTAGCTGGAAAAAAAGGTAGGAATTTTATATTAACTGGAGACAACTCTCTGAACGAGAGACCAATGGGAAGGGTTAGCAAGCCGTTATCACAAATGGGTGCAAGAATTTATGGAAGAGAAAATAGCACAAAAGCCCCAATTTCTATCACTGGGAATAAATTAAAAGGTTGTGTAATTGGAACTCCAGTCGCAAGTGCTCAAGTTAAGTCTGCAATCTTGTTAGCAGGGTTAAATGCATCTGGAACGACTTCAGTTATTGAGCCTGCATCCTCTAGAGATCATACCGAAAGAATGCTTAAAGCATTCGGAGCTGACATAAAAATAAGAGGAGAATTAGGAAGAAATATAGTAATAAAATCAGGTAATAATCTAACAGGTCAAAATATTCTGATACCAGGCGACATCAGTTCAGCAGCCTTTTGGATGATTGCAGCTTCAATAGTGCCAGAATCTGAAATTATTGTTAGGAATGTAGGCCTAAATCCAACTAGAACAGGAATATTAAATGTAATGGACGAAATGGGATGCGATTATAAAATATTAGAAAAATCTATTATTGCAGGTGAACCCATAGGCTCTATACAAATCAAATATGTAAGTAATTTGAAACCATTTAAAGTAGAAGGTGATATTCTTCCCAAACTTATAGATGAAATTCCAATACTTACAGTAGCAGCTTGTTTTTGTAATGGAGTTTCAGAAATTAAAGATGCAAAAGAATTAAGAGTTAAAGAAACAGACCGATTAAAAGTTATGGCAAGGCAACTTAAAAAATTTGGTGCAAATATTTTGGAAAAGAAAGACGGTTTAATAATTACTGGCGAGTCTAAGTTTAATTCGGCTGAAGTTGACAGTGAAACTGACCATCGAGTCTCAATGAGCCTTGCAATAGCTGCACTTTTAGCTAAGGGGTCCACAAATATTAGAAGGGCAGAGGCCTCCAAAGTATCCTATCCAACTTTTTGGGATGACCTTGAAAAACTAATTAAATAATCCAAAAAAATTATTGTCAGAATTAAAAGAAATTCATACTAAGGACGGAAGTATTTCTCTAAGGAGTCTTATTTTTCAAGAGAATTTTCATAGTCTTGAAGGTGCTCTTAAAGAAACTGAAATTAAATTCATAAATCCCTCCGATTTAAAAAGATTTAAAGATAAGTCTCTAAATGTTTTAGATATTTGCTTCGGTCTAGGATACAATTCAGCTTCATTATTTAGTAACTTAATTAGACAAAATTCTTTTTTAAATTGGTATGCTTTGGAAATTGATAAAAGACCTCTTGAGTATTCTCTAGGAAATAAATCATTTCAAAAACTATGGGATCCGAAAGTTTTAAAAATATTAAAATCTTTATCTCAAAATTGTGCCTATAAAGATCAATTTTTTGAATGTAATATTTTATGGGGTGATGCAAGAGAAACAATAAACAATATTCCTTCAAATATAAAATTTGACTTAATTTATTTAGACGGATTCTCACCTCAAAAATGTCCTCAAATTTGGTCAATGGAATTTCTAGAAAAGGTAACTCAAAAACTCAGTACTCATGGATTTTTAATAACCTACTCTTCTTCAGCTGCGATAAGAAAAACATTAATAAATCTTGGTTTAAATATTTTTAATATAAAGCCAAATTTTGTCTCTAATAATATATGGAGTAATGGAACTATTGCGATAAAAATAATTGACGAGAAAATTATACAAAGTAATTTATCCTTTAAAAAATTATCTTTGATGGAAGAGGAACATCTATTGACTAAAGCAAGCATCCCATATCGAGATCCTACATTAAATTCAAATACTCACGAAATTATACAAAAAAGAGTCCGAGAGCAATTATTCTCTAATCTCAAGGCTTCAAAAGAATGGAGAGATAAATGGGGAATGACGAAATAGTCCTTAAACAGTAAAATTTAAATAAAATATCTATAAAAATATGCTAAGTATTGCGATTTTAGCTGCAGGTAAGGGTACTAGGATGGCAAGCTCAATGCCTAAAGTTTTACATAAATTATCTGGGAAAACTCTTCTTCAAAGAGTGATCGATTCTTGCAATGAATTAAAACCAGATAAATTATTTATCATAGTTGGTCACAAAGCAAAGGAGGTTGAAGATTCGATAATCAAAAAAAAAGATATCCAATTTATTGTTCAAAATCCACAAAAAGGAACAGGTCACGCGATTCAAGTTCTTTCTCATCAAGTAAAAAAACATGAAGGTAAATTGATGGTTCTTAATGGAGATGTTCCACTTATAAAAGCTGAAACTTTAAAAAAACTTATTAATTATCATGAATCAAAAACAGCGGATGCATCCTTAATAACTACTAAGAAAAAAAATCCTTATGGATATGGGAGAGTAATTACCAAAAATAATTTAATTGAAAGGATAGTCGAAGAAAAAGATTGCAATCAAAAGGAACGTTTAAATTCTTTGACTAATGCAGGGATTTACTGTTTTAGCTGGAAAAGTTTATCAACGATAATTAATACTTTAAAAAGTAACAACAAACAAAAAGAAATTTATCTAACTGACACTATCACTTTACTTAAAAAGTCTTATAGCTTTGAAGTTGAAGATAATGGAGAACTTCAAGGGATTAATGATAGAGTTCAATTATCAGAATGCGAGGAAACTATTCAAACTTTAATTAAAGAGAAACACATGATTGGAGGAGTAACTTTTATTAATCCAGCGAGTTGCACAATAAGTGAAGAGTCAATAATAGGATCAGATGTGATAATCGAAGCAAATACTCATATAAGAGGAAATTCTAAAATTTCTAATAATTGTAAAATTGGTCCCAATTCTTTCATCAAAGACTCATTCGTAAATGATAATTGTGAAATTATAAATTCAACTATTTATAATTCCAAAATAATGGCCCATGTAAAAATTGGTCCTTACAGTCATATAAGACCCAATTGTGAATTATCTTCTCACAGTAAAATTGGAAATTTTGTTGAGATAAAAAACAGCCAACTAGATGAGGAAGTTAAAGTTAATCATCTAAGTTATATTGGCGATTCTAAAGTTGGTAAATATACCAATATAGGAGCAGGCACTATTACAGCAAATTTTGATGGAGTCAAAAAATATCCAACCAATATTGGGGAAAACTCTAGTATTGGGGCCAATACAGTTTTTGTAGCGCCTATCACTCTAGGTGATTCAGTAACTACAGCAGCAGGTTCAGTAATTACCAAAAATTCTAAAAATAATTCCTTAGCTATTGCGAGAAGCAAACAAATAAATATTGAAAATTGGAAAAAAACAAATTCTTAAATTAATCAATAGTTTTAATAATTCTTTCAAGCTTCCAATTACGGCTCCCTTTGATAAGGATGAAATCCCCTTGTTTTGTGTATTTATTTATAGTTTCACCAACTTCATTAATTTCATTAAAGAATAAGAATTTAGTACTCTTTTTTAAATAATCTGCATAATAGGTTTCATCATTTCTATCACATATAAAAATACATTTCTTAATGTCTGATCTATTTATAAAATCAAAAATATCTTTATGATATTTTTTACTTTCAGAGCCTAATTCCTGCATACTTCCAAAAATCAGAAAATGATTATTAGGACTATCCAATAAATTATTTATACATGCTTTTACAGATTCAGGTGAAGCATTATAAGTTTCATCAAATATGGTGGTCTTTTTTAATTTAAGGATTTTATTCCTCCCGTTTAAGCTGACAAAATTAAATTTATTTGTATTCTTGAAATCTATTCCAAACTCTTTTGCGACCGCATACACTAATAAGAAATTAAATGCATTGTGAAATCCTCGGAAAGAGATTTCAAAGCTTTTATCATCTATTATTATCGAATTACTAGATCGACTAAAAAATCCCTTTAAATTATTTTTATTAATATTCTTATCTTTTTGATTTATATCTAAAAGTTCTACTTTAATTACTCTTCCATTCCAATTTTTTTTTAAAGTTTCCTCCAAGAACAAATCATTCGCTGGAATAATTACAACGCCCTTTGGGTTTAAATGTTTGGTTATTTCACACTTTGCATAAGTGATTTTTTCTTTAGAGCCAAGTATACCAATATGAGAACTTCCAATATTTGTAATAACTGCAATATCAGGTTCAGAAAATTTGGACAAAGTTTCAATCTGTCCAAGACCTCTCATTCCCATCTCGAGTATTAAAATTTTATCTTTCGAATCAGAATCAAGAATGGTAAGACCTACCCCAATTTCATTATTAAAATTTAATTTAGTTAATTTGATTTTACCTAATCGCTTTAAAACCTCTCCCAGCATTTCTTTAGTAGTTGTTTTACCAACTGATCCTGTAATTCCTACAACAGGTATATTTAATTTTCTTCTTTTAAATAATGCTAATTTCTGAAAAGCTTCTAAAGTATCTGGAACAGTCCAAAAAGGGAACTCATTAGGTAATAAATGCTGCATCCCATCTTTAATTACAACAGCTTTTCCTCCTTTTTTTATAACTTCTTTAAGAAAATCATGTCCATCAAAATTTGTACCTTTTATAGCGATAAATAAATCTTGACTTAATATAGTTCTACTATCTAAGCTTATATTTTTAAAAGTTTGATATCGATTTGTGAGGCTCTCCAAATTGTTTATATTACCTAAAATCTTATTTAAATCAGATACAGAAAAATACATTCAAGCCAATATCACATTTTTTTAAGAGATGGATCAGCAGATTGACCATAAGAAAACTTTTCAATTTCAGCAATGTCTGGTGATGGCTCCTTAATCCCACATACATCTTTGTACATCAATTCATATTCTAGTGCTGATCTCTGCCAACTAAATTCTTGACTCATAGCTCTGAGTTGCAAGGATTTCCAACTATCTTTATGCCTAAAAGCCTCCCAGGATCTCACTAATGCGGTATAAAAATCAATAGGTTCGAATCGATCAAAGCAGAATCCTGTACCACTATTGTTTTCTGGATCATGAGGCAAAACTGTATCAACCAGTCCTCCAACTCTTCTTACTATTGGAATTGATCCATACCGCATTGCAAGTAATTGACTTATGCCGCAAGGTTCGAATCTGCTGGGCATTAAGAATGCATCAGATCCTCCATATATAAGCCTTGATAAGGAATCATCATATGTAAGAAACACCGAAAATCTTCCAGGGTTATCTAATGCCAATTGCCATAATCCAGATTCTAAATATTTATCTCCTGTGCCTAAAATAGCTATTTGAGAATCTGTATAAGAAAGTAATCTTCTGGAAACTTGTAAAACCAAATCAACCCCTTTTTGATCAACTAATCTACTTACCATTCCTAAAAGATACTTTTTACTATTAACCTCAAGTCCCATTTCTTTTTGAAGAATTGTCTTATTTTCTGATCTTCTTTCCAAATTTTTAATATTGAATTGTGCAGGTAAAACTTTATCTTTATCAGGATCCCATTCATTTAGATCAATCCCGTTAAGAATGCCTCTTAATTTTCCAGAAATGTAATTTAATAATCCCTCAAGGCTTTCACCATATTCATGAGTTTTTATCTCATCCGCATATGTTGGAGAAACAGCATTAACCCTGTCTGCATATAACATAGCAGCTGCCATAGTATGGTCACCATGCATATACCATGGGCACCACGTCATTTTTTCAAGTTTCCATCTCCAAGGTCCCTGATATTTTAAATTATGTATTGTAAATACAGTACTTACTTCAGGATCTTGATGCATCCATACGGGAATCATTCCAGTATGCCAATCATGACAATGGAGGACTTGAGGCTTCCAACAATTCCAAGAAAATTCTGCAGTAGCACTAGCAAAAAATGTAAAGCGCCAGTCCTCATCTTCTCCACCATATATCTGTCCCGAATCAAAAGTTGGATGTCCCACTAAGTAAATTGTATAGTTATGTAGCGGATGTTTTGCTTCATATACTGAGAAATCGTTTCCCATTGTATTGGCTCTAAAAACTGGCTCACTTGATACTTCTAGTAAGTTCCACAATTTGCCATACCCTGGAATTATTACCCTTACATCGTGACCAAGTTTTATCAATGATGGTGGTAACGAACCAACGACATCTCCCATCCCTCCAACTTTAATCATTGGAGCGCATTCAGCGGCAGCAAGAAGAATTCTCATTGATTAATTATTATAAAAAGTGCTTTTTTAAAGAGAAATTAAACTATTAAGGAGTCCATCCATAATCAGAAAAATCAGGTGGTCTTTTCTCTAGGAAGGCATCTCTACCTTCTTGAGCTTCTTTAGTCGAATAAAATAATTGAGTTGTGTATCCAGATAATTCTTGAATACCAGCAATTCCATCATTCTCCGCATTGAATGAAGCTTTAAGAATACGAATAGCAGTTGGACTATTTCGTAAAATCTCTCTTGCCCACATTACACCCTCAGCTTCTAAATCTTCAATCTTTGTAATTGCATTTATCAAGCCCATCTCTAGAGCTTCCTTAGAATTATATTTTCTACATAAAAACCAAATTTCTTTTGCTTTTCTTTGACCAACAATTCTAGCCAAATAACTAGAACCAAATCCCGCATCAAAGCTACCAACTCTTGGGCCTGTTTGACCAAATATTGCATTTTCTGAGGCGATGCTAAGATCACAAATCAAATGAAGAACTTGACCTCCTCCAATGGCGAAACCTGGAACTAATGCGATAACCACTTTGGGCAAACTTCTAATTAATCTTTGTAATTCCAGTACATTTAATCTTTGCTTCCCATCATCATTTTTATATCCATTTTCACCTCTAATACTCTGATCACCTCCAGAGCAAAAAGAATAAATACCTTTCTTATCAGGGCCCGCCCCAGTAAAAAGAACAACACCAATACTTTCATCATTTCTAACAATATTAAATGCCTCAATAAGCTCATCTACAGTTTGAGGTCTGAATGCATTTCTTTTCTCAGGTCGATTAATTGCAATTCGCACAATACCCTCATCTGATTTATGAAGCAATATATCCTCATAAGATTTATATTGTGACCAATTTAAGGTTGTTTTCCCAGGTAATACTTTCATGAATCCTAATTATATAAAAATAGAAAATAATAAAATTTAACTGCCAATTATTTTTTCTAGCAGGGCATTTTTTTCATTAATTTCATTTTCCGGATCAATATCAACTTTAATTATTACAGATTTCTTAATAGAAATGCTCCATTCGAATGCCTCTCGTAATTTTTTAAAATTTGTCACACTTTTAAAGTGTACTTGATAACCTCCTGCGAGTTTTTCCCAGTTTATATCTTTAGGCATTAGAAATAGTTTTTTTAATTCATCTTCTTTTAGATTTTTCTTATAAAGACGGTTGAATATATTTCCTCCATTATTATTTATTAGTAAAACTGTCAAATTCAAGTCGATTGAATTTTCAATAAGCCAGCCATTTATATCATGAACAAAAGCCAAATCTCCAGTGACAAGAAGTAGGGGATTTTTAATTCTAGATATTCCTAATGCAAGTGATAAAGTACCGTCTATTCCAGAAGCCCCTCTAAAGCTAAAACAATTTCTTGTTAGAGTACAATTCTCAGAAAATGTTAGCCAATCTCTTATCGGGCTGCTCGCTGAAAGCATAATAGGATTTTTAGCTGGCCAAATTTTTGGTACAAGATTGGCAAGCCTATACTCAGTTATTTGATTATTGTATGTAATCTTCTCTTTTAGGATTTTCTTTATTTTTTCACCTTCCTCTATAAGATTAAGGGCTAAAGAAGTTAAAGACTTTTTGTTTTTTTGATTACTTGATAAATCTGCTAGCAATTGATTAACAAACTTAGAAAGTCCAGACTCATATTCTAATGATTTTTTTATGGGATCCAGTTTTCTTACGTTTTTTTCTTTAATAAGAATTTGTATACCTTGGAATATTGTTAAAAAATTCTCCAAATCTATTGAGGAAGACATTGGACCAAGTCTCAAAATTTGATGACAATTGATGAAATTATTATTTTTTCTTAAGACTAATTCCCAATTCACAACTAAACCTCTCAAGTGAGAATAAACTCCTGAAACAGGATCAGCAAATACTGGCCAACCAGTAATTTCTTGTAATTGCTCTAAAGATTTATTAAAAGAAGATAACTCATTTAAAGAACCTTGATAAGGACCAACCAAAATAATGCCTGATTCATCTAAATTTAAACTTTTTGAAATTTCTAAAAATTTGTTTTTTTTAGACATTATTTGATTTTTTTGAAAGACATATTTTTTCTTTAAATAAATTCTCTCAAACACCTCTAGAACACTTTTTTTATTAGAAAAAGAAATATCTAGAGGCTTATCGATAGGAATATTTAAATGAATAGGACCAGGGAAGGTAGATATTTCTTTCTCAATGATTTGCACTAAATTTAAAATTTCATTATCTTCTGTCTCATGAAGTCCATTGAGATTTGTATTTAAAACTCTTCTGCAAACTGAACTCAAAAAATCTTCTTGATTTACTGTTTGATTAGCCCCACAATCTTTTAACCGGAAAGGTCTATCAGCCGTTAGAAAAATGATCCCTTTACAAGATCGGTCTGCCTCAACTGCTGCTGGCAATAAATTACTTACTGCGGTTCCAGAAGTGGTAATAACTAAAGAAAGATTACCTGATGCAGCAGAAATCCCAAGAGAGTGGAATCCTGCAGATCTCTCATCTATTGAATTAAAAATATTTACCAGCCCTAATTTATTTAATTCTCCAGCAGCTATTGCTAGAGGAGCAGATCTACTACCAGGACATAGAATTAAATTTTGAGCTCCTATTTTTATTAGAAGATTTAAAAGTTGTAAACTTCTAAGAAAATTTTTGCATTCAATAGATGATGTCATAATTTATATAAATGCTTTGGAATTTTTCCTTATAACTGAATTAAATAAATCATGTCTAGAACTGAAGAAAAAAGAAATTCGATAATTAAGGATTTTAAAAATCTTTTAATTTGGATATCTATTGCTTTAATTATACGATGGCAGGTTATTGAGCCAAGATGGATACCATCCGGTTCAATGCTTCCAACTCTTCAAATACAAGATAAAATTCTTGTTGAGAAAATAACCCCTAAAATCAGATCCAAATCAAATCTTTCAAAATTAAAAAATAAAATAGTTGTTTTTAATGTTCCAGAACAATTAATTAATGCTGGTTATGACGCAAATACTGCATTAATAAAAAGAGTAATTGGAATACCTGGAGACAAGGTAGAAGTAAGAGACGGTAACCTTTATTTAAATGATATAGCTCAAGAAAATTACGTTTTTGACAAAAACATAAATTATTCTATAGGGCCTTTTATTGTTCCAGAAGAATCATTATGGGTGATGGGAGATAATAGAAACAACAGTATGGACTCACATATTTGGGGATTTTTACCCTATCAAAAGATTATTGGTAAAGCTATTTTTAGATATTGGCCGTTTAATAAAATTGGACCTATTCGGTTCCCTGCCCCTTAATAATTTAGATTAATGGGTACATGATGTTGTAGTGTTTTTATATCTTGAAGATGTAGAAATGTTTAATCCAGAATTTCTTGCTACTGAAAATAATGATCCAAATGATGAGAATGATTTAATTCAATACCTACAGAAACAGTCGCCAGAAGTTTTACAGAGAGTAGCTAAATCTGCTAGTGAAGACATTCAAGAAATTATAAGGCATAATGTTCAGGGTCTTCTAGGAGTTCTGCCATCTGATCAGTTTGATGTGAAAATTACATCTTCAAAAGATAATATCGCTAATTTACTCTCTTCTGCAATGATGACAGGATATTTTTTAAGACAAATGGAGCAAAGGAAAGAGCTTGAACAAACTCTAAAAAGTGATGAAGATATGTTTATTGAAGAAGAATAAGTCTTTAAATATTTACTTCTTTAGGAATTATCCCCAATTTAAGTAATTTTTTATAGAAATTAATAAGGAATTTATTATCATCATGTAATTTATTCCATTTTTCTGAATTTATTTCATCTATTAAATTCTGACAATCCTGTTCTGTAAATTTAACCGGAGCAGAATAATGAGCTGATATTAAATATTCCATATCTTTATGAGTTTTAATCTTTTCTAACCATCCAATAAGTACTTGTTTTGATCGTGGAAATATTAAATTTTGCAAAACAGGAGCAATCTGAATCTTAGAAATATTTTCGTCCATTATTTCAACTAAAGATGACTCCCAATCTTGATCCCATACAAAAGGGTAAATCCCAAAATGTGATCTCCAATTACGAAGATCTTTTTTGAATGAATATTTAAATATTTCTTTTAAAGAAGGAATATTTAATTTCCCTGGTTTTAGAAAAGATGAAAATAATACTAGCCTAGCCCAACCTTTTTTTCTTTGTTCGATAGAGTCGATCAAAGGTTCATCTCCTCTCTCTCTAGAATGAAAAAGAAGTGGAGTCGGGTCAAAATCAAATATCTCAGGTGGATTTGAGTCTATTCCAACTATTGAGTCCGTAACAAGAAGAGTTCTTGTTAAATAATGAAAACAGCATACTTCGTGATAATTTCCAAGCCCTAAATTTAGCGGCCCCAATGAAGTCCATTTAAAGGAATCTCTATATGGTGTACCTTCCTCAAAAAGTATTTTAGTTCTTTTTGATGGAATTCCTAAAAAATCTAGTGGTAGATTAATTGGGAAACTCCATTGTCCAGGGCAAAGCCAAATCTCTGCATCTTTAAAAATTCTTGTAAGGGCTGGAAGTCCTATTTTGTGTTCTAGTCCAGAAGCACTTGGTAAAACAATTGTTTTTACTATGCCATGAATCGCAATTAATTTTTCTAATTCATTTACTAATTCTTTTGTTGGAGGTAAGGGGTTTATGAGCATTAATCCATCTTCAACCTTTATCACCGTCATTCTTATTGGAACCGCAACATAATAAAGACCCTGTATTTGTTCCAAAGACCATATTTGATCAGGAATTAATTCTCTTAAAATTGTTTTCTTATTTCCATAAGGATATAAAGGAAATAATGGCCACCAATACCACTTTTTATTTAAAGTTTCTTCTTCCATTGTCATTTATACCCAGTAAATAATTTTTTTAACTTGAATATTCCATATCTTGGAGCGAATAAAAAAGCGAATAAAAATATAAAAGTCTGTGCCAAGACAATTGATCCTCCTGTTTCAAGATCAAACCAAAAACTAACGTAGATTCCTATTACGCTTGAAATAATTGCAATTAATACTGAAATTATGGTCATATTATCAAACTGATCCGTAAGTAAATATGCTGTTGCCCCTGGTGTAATCAACATGGCAACTACCAAAATAATTCCAACAGACTGCAAACCTACAACCGCTGCTAATGATAAGCATGTAAGGAGTAAATAATGAAGAAAAAGTACGTTGATCCCAACTGTTTTTGCATGCCTAGGATCAAAACAATAAAGCATTAAATCTTTTCTAAAAATTAATAAGAGGATTACTACCAATAAAGAAATGAATATGGTTTGCTTTACATCTGAAAGTGAAATTCCTAAAGGACTCCCAAAAAGAATAGAGTGCAAGTCAATATTACTTTTAATCTTAGAAACCAATACAATTCCAAGAGCGAAAAATCCAGTAAATACCAAACCAATAACAGTATCTTCTTTAACTCTGGATTTCTGCTTAATAAAACCTATCAAAGCTACAGAACCAACTCCGAAAATAAATGCCCCCAATGAGAAAGGAAGACCTAGTGCATAAGCAACCACAACACCCGGCATTACTGAATGTGACACTGCATCTCCCATTAAAGCCCATCCTTTAAGAGTCAAATAACTAGATAGAAAACCACAAACAGCTGCTACTAAAGAACTCATAAGAAGTGCTTTTCTCATAAAGTCATGAGTTAAAGGATCTTTTATGAATGAATCTAAAAATAAAAAAGAACAGAGCTCCATATAATTTAAAATTTAAGACTCAGGTCCAAATAAGAAATCAGGAGAGATACCTCCAAAAGTGGTTGTAATATTTTCAGGGGTGAAAACTTCAGAGGTCTCGCCATAAGCTACAACAGTTTTATTTATTAAAAGGACTAAATCACAAATTTCACGGACATGAATCATATCATGCGTTGATAATAAGATAGTTTTCCCCTCATTTTTAAATTGAATAAATAATTCCGAGATAAGTTTCTCAGTTCTTATATCAACCCCTGAAAAAGGCTCATCAAGGAGCAGTATTGAAGCTCTTTGAGCAATTGCTCTAGCTAAAAAAGTTCGTTTTCTCTGACCTCCAGATAAGTTTCCAATAGGTGTAGATAAATGATCAGTAAGATCAACTCTCTCAATAGCATCTTTAACCGCCTGAATATCAGACGCTCTAGGACACCTAAAAATATTCATCGAGCCATATCTACCCATCATCACCACATCCCAAACATTTATTGGGAATTGACTATCAATTCCCTCATTTTGAGGAACATAAGCAATTGTCTGATCTTTTTGAGCAGATCTTACTGACTCTCCATTTATTCTAATTTTTCCCTTTGAAATATTTACAAAACCAGTCAAAGCATTAAAAAAAGTTGTTTTACCGGCCCCGTTCATCCCTACTAACCCACAAATCTGGCCAGGTTGCAATCTTAAATTTGCATCATACAAAGCCACCTTACCGTTGTAATCTACGCAAATATTCTCCGCATAAATCCTAAAGTTTTGATAATTGGTTGTTTCCATAATTCAAAAAAGCCCTTTTTTAATCAGATCCAAATTATGCTCAAGCATTTTTATATAAGAACTGGCGGGACCACTATCATTAGATAATGAATCAACAAAAAGATTTCCTCCAAAATTAGCCCCAGTTTCGTTTACAACAACCATTTGAGATTCGTTACTTACGGTACTTTCACAAAATACAGATGGAACATTTTTATCTTTAACTAGTGAGATTGTTCTTGCCATTCTTTTGGGAGTAATTTGACTCTCAGCATTAACTGGCCACAAATAAACTTCCTCTAATCCATAATCTTTTGTTAAATATGAAAAAGCTCCTTCACAACTTACTAGATACCTTCTGTCTTTATTTAAGTTTTTAATAAAAAGTGAGAATTCTTTATCTATTTTAGAGAGTTTATCTTTATAGATTTTTCCATTTTCTTCAAAAAACGTTTTTTTGGATGGTCTCAATTCTGATAAAGAATCTACGAGAATATCTACATATAGCATCCCTCTTTTAGGTGAAATCCAGGCGTGAGGGTTTGGTTTACCTTTATAAAAATCTTCACTGATAAAAATAGGATCTAATTCTTCCGCAACAGTAATTCTTTTAACATTTAAATTAGAAACAAATTTTTCTGCCCATAATTCAAATCCAAATCCATTATCAATAAAAACAAAAGCTCTAGAGGCTTTTACCAAATCACTTGGTGTTGGTTTGTAACCATGAACTTCAACTCCAGGTTTTGTTATTGATCTAACAATAAAATCATCATTAGCAACATTTCTAATTATGTCCGCCAAAACTGTAAAACTTGCAAGTATTACTTCTTTACTTTCATTTTTATTTGATATTCTTTTGCAGGAGCCTAAAGCAAGAGAAATAACAAGTACCAAACTTAAAAAAAGAATATTTTTTCTCATATTTAAAATTCATCCTCAGATTATGAACCAAAAGATAGTTTCATAAGTGGTTTTCTAAGATCAGACATAAATCCTTTCCAATTTATTTTTTCTTTTTCAAAAGCTTTTTCAACAATTTTCTCAGAATTTTTCTTTATAAAATCCAAATCAGGTTCTTCTACTCCTTTTGTTATTGCCATAAAATCAGCCAATGAACATGATACTACTCTTGTTAAGTAAGCAGCACTAACAGCCTGAAATGTTCCAGAGACAATCCAATTTGGGCCATGTAATTTTGTTATTCCAATTAGAGTCTGTCCACTCCATTCAATAACTCCCTGAGCAATTGCAGTTTTTAAAATCTCTTTAGATACTTTATCTAAAATTTCAGGAGACCAGTTACATCCCCATATAGACTTAATTTCTTTAATCATTAAAGAATTCAGTACTGTCATTGCCATAACATCAATTGATGGGATAGGAGATAAGAAGACAGTTGTCGCTACAAGAATTTGATTTTTTCTTTGTATTCCTTTTAACTGCATTCTTCTTATTCCTTCAATTTCAGATTGCCAGGCAACATGTAGTTCTTTCAGGAGCCTTTTTTTTGTATTTTCAATATTTTTAGATGAACTTATGAAAAACTTCCTTAAAGAAAAAGGTTTGTTTGTTATTTCATTTTTATTTACATCAAAAGTAATAATTTTATTTATAAAGTCACTTGAGATTTGAGACTTTAAGTCTTCTATCTGATTTTCGGCTTCTATTTCATTGGAAGTTAAAGCCACCAACCAAATTGGCATATTTTTAGGAAACTTTTCCAGCCACAAAAAATCATTTGCCGACAGAGGCAAATTTATAAAATAAAAGATCGCATCGCTAATCAAAGCCTCTTTTGGGATAATTTCAGAAGAATTGTATTTTGGCAGTTTTTCGTATAAATCAAAGTCAAACTTATCTGCTTTAAAATGACTTTTCAAAACAGATTGAC
>QCUW01000028.1 GCA_003210695.1 Prochlorococcus sp. AG-679-P15
TACTTTAAGAAGCTTTCTTCAATAAGAAAACTCCACCTGAGAGGGATATTAATACTGGAAGCCATGCAGACAAAAATGGAGTGAGAGTACCTTTTATCCCAAGTGAGCTCGATACAAAAGATAAAATATAGTAAAAGAGAATTAATATTACACTTAATCCAAAGCCCTGACTTTTTGAAGATCTTAGATTAGGTTTGGATCCCAAGCTACTGCCAATTAATCCAAATACTAAGCATGCGCAAGGCAAAGTAAATTTTTCTTGAATTCTTACAGACATCTTTCTTGCTTCGCGCACATCTCCAGTTTCTTCATAAAGTCTTTTTGCTGAGAAAGCTTGATTTAAGGTCATCTTGGTAGCACTTTCTGGAATCTTAGAGACCTTTAAAGGTCCATCACCGAGAGGATAAACATACTTCTCAAACCCTATAGTTGTTGTTCTACCTCCCTCATCTAAAGTGATCAAACGTCCATCACTAAATATCCATGTTGAGTTTTCAGGATCAAAAACGCCTTCATTAGCTGAGAGGATTTGTTTATATCCTAATTTAGAAAAATCTAAGACAGTAACATTTTTCATAACATTATCTTCGACTACTCTAGAAAAAAATATTTGATTTAAAAAAGTATTTTTCTCAGTTGACTTATTTGTTTTTGGATCAGTAAAAGAACCATATCCTTTAAAGAAGATATCATGTCCTCTTTCAATAGAAACAGATTTACCCAAACCATCTCTTAATAATGTCTCTGAATAATTATTACTTAATGGAACCAAACTATTATTTAAATAAAAAGTTAATCCAGTCATAAATATTGAAAGAAATAATGCTGGGATAATTAATCTAGATGTTTTAATTCCCAAACTTCTTAATGCCAATATTTCAGAATTGGAAGATAATTTCCCGTAGGCTAGCAAAGTTGACAAAAGTACTGACATTGGGAATGAGAGCGCTAAAAACCCTGGAAGTTTTAAAAACATTACTTTCAGAGCTAGTGAAATCGGCAATCCAAATTCAACAATTTTCCTTATCAATTCAAACATCACTCCTACAGAAAGAGAAACTACTGTAAAGGCGGAAATAGCAAATAATAAAGGGGGAATAAGTTGTCCTAATAGCCACTTATCAAGTATTGGAATCCCCCTTGAAATATTTTGAAAATATTTAAAAAAATTTTTATACATCAATATTTATAAATATAATTTTGAAAGATATTCATAAAAAGGCTAATTTATTGTTGAAGTAAATAATTAATAATCTAGTATGAAAAGACTAACAACACAATTTTTACTTCATAAAATCTCTACAGCAAAAATTTCACTTGAAAGTTTTTTTATTACTTTAATAATTTTTGGAATCCCATTAAATTTTTATAAAAATAGATTTTATGATGACTCTTGGACTGTAGGAGAATGGCTCATATCTTACGCAGGAGGATTTGTTAGGAGAGGTTTACCAGGTGAGATAATTCACTTTATTTCAAGTAAATATTTAATCTCTCCCATTTTATTAGTCTGGATATCTAGTTTATTAGCATTAGTTTCATTAGCTGCTTTACTATTCCATTTCTGCAGCAATTTGTTTGCTAAATCTTTTTTATTATCGCAATTAGTAATTCTTGCTCCTATTTCTGACGATTATTTTGTAAGAAAAGATACATTAATAGTCCTATTATATGGACTTGCCTTACTAACACTTAAACAATTACATCAAAAAAAAATCAATAAAATTTCCGCTGTATTGACCGTTAATTTTATCTCGATGATTGCAATATTTTCTCATGAAAGTTACGGAATTTGGGCACTACCTAGTTTAGTATTTATTTTATATTTATTTGAACTATCGAAAAAAAGAACCTTTTTTCAATCAAGTCTATATGCAATATTATTTTTGATTCCATCATTTTTTTCATTTATTTTATGTTGGCTTTTTAAAGGAGGCGTAGAGCAATCTTTAATTATTCATCAAAGTTGGCAATCTCTTAGAGACATTCTACCTTCAGTTATTGCATTAAATGAAAACCAACCAACTGGTGCAATTGCTGCTATAGGTTGGGGCAATTCACAAGTATTTACTAGTACCCTAATTTCGCAATTTAATTTAAATATTTTCTGGCATCCAGCAATGTGGTTATTAACTATTTTTATAGTAATGAGACTTTTTATAGGAAAGCAAAAAGACTTCAATCAAAAAGGTAAAAGGTTTGTTATCTGTTTTCAATTATTATCATTTTTACCTATGTTTTTGTTCACTGATATTGGCAGATGGATATTTATGTGGATTACATCTTCAGCTTTATTATTTTCATTTTTATTCCAGACATTTGGTATTAGAGAAATATTATTACATTCCTCAAGATTAAAAGGGGCAAAAATGCTCTCGAAAATAGTACCTGAATTTTCTTCAATTAAAGTTTATAATCGAATGCTTTTATTTGTTGGCGTGCCTCATTGTTGTTGGTCATTTGGAAGATATATAGTATCAAACCCAATTGGCTTTACTGTTAAAAATATTATTTTTTATTTTAAAGTTTTATTCTCTTAATTATTCCATACAATTTTTGAAGAGGCTGCATAATTCCAAATAAATACAACTAAAATTCCTACAATTTGGGAAATAAAAGTATTAATAGATAATTGACTATAAAACAAAGTAGTTATTCCAACGTTAGCGATTATAGGAAGAGTTGATACTAAAAGAAACTTCATCAAACCTAAATAAAATCTTTTACCTGACAATTTATTTGACCTAAAAGTAAAAAAATTATTTACTGTAAAATTTGAACTTGCAGCAATTACAACTCCTACAGGTAGAACCTTTTCAAAATCAAAGCCAGTAACAAACATCAAGAAGTAAATAGTCAAAAGTTGTACCACAACTCCAGTGGATCCCACTAATGCAAAACTAACTGCTCTTCTTGGAATAACTCTTCTAATAAAAGAATGAATTAAGGAAATTAAGAAGTCCCAAACTACAGGTAAATCAAGTTTGGAATTGCCGTAAATCCTTTTTTTAAACACAAGTGGTATTTCAATTACTTTTAATTTCCCTTTACTTAAAGCAAGCAACTCATAGAAAAATTTGAAACCATTTACATCTATTTTTTCTATATATTTAATGCAAACATCTCTTTTAAAAACAAAAAAACCACTCATATAGTCTGTTAGATGACTATAAAAGCCATAGAGACTTAAGCGGGCTAAAGAATTAGCAAAAGATGAACTTCTTTCTCTTCTTTTACTCAATCCTCTAATTTTTGATCCTTTGATAAATCGACTTCCTACTAAAATATCAACTTTTTTTATCTTAACTTCTTCAAGGGCTTTTTTTATATATAAAGGATCATGCTGACCATCGGCATCCATTATAGCAATGACTTCTCCTGATGCACATAAACATCCTTCCTTGATAGCGCTAGACAAGCCTGATCTACCCATTCTGCTAATCAAACGAATACGTCTATCAATCTGAGCGAATTGTCTTACTAAAGCTGATGTACCATCAATTGAATTATCATCAACTATTATTATTTCCATTTCATAATTAATATCAAGTTTTAATAACTGATTAATTATTCTAGAAATATTTTTTTGTTCATTAAAAGTTGGTATTACTATTGAAATTATTTTCTTTTTAGCTTTAATCTTCAAAATATATAAATTTTTTAGAAACTCATATTACCACAAATTTAATTGAATAATATTTTTGCGAATTCTCATATCTTAGAAAGTTTTAGATTTTTTATTTATAACTTTCCAAATTTTTTTAATTTATTAGAAAGACATAAAACTTTTGGTAAATTACTTTTTATAAGAAGATAATTATATCTAATTAAATTTTTTTATCCCAAGGTGCATCTCTATACCTTTTTAAAAGTGCATGTATTAAATCCCAAGAGAATCTTTGATAACTTTTTAAAAAATCAGTAAATATCTGATCTGCAGAATTATCAGCTCCATCAGATATAACTCTAACTATCAAACAAGGTATTCTTTCTTGATAAGCTACCTGGGCAACCGCTGCACCTTCCATTTCAACAGCACATAGACCAGTTAAATCAATAGAAAGATTCTCAATAATATTTTTATCTGCTATGAATTTATCTCCTGTAGCAATTAATCCATTATATACATTTAGGAAGGGTTTAATTTCGTTTCTTGAAATAGATTCGCTTAAAACCTTAGTAGCCCAATAAACCCAATCTTGCATCAGATTTATTTTTGATTTTTTTAGGGCTGGTATTACATATTTTTTAAAAAGAGGTCTTGCATCCATATCATGCTGAACCAATTCAGTAGGGATTACTATATCCCATTGATTAATTTCAGAAATTGCTGAACCTGCCACTCCAGTAAATAGAAGAAGGTTGATGAATTGATTTTGATAAGTACTGGTTATCAACCTAGTAGCTGCTCTAGCAGAACTAACTTTACCCCAACCGCTCCATGCGACCGAAATTAATAAAGGAAATTTATCATTTCTATCAAAAAACAATTCTCCAGAATAAATTGTCAAATCACCAAAACTTTTTTCAGATAAATTTTTAAGTTTTTTCGTAGTAGAACCTATTTCCTCTGGCATCGCACATAGAATTCCAATATGCAAATTACTCATAGATAATTAAAACAATATAATGTATTCTAAGATTTAATATAACCAAACTTCTTTTGTCAGAACATCTTAAGAAATTAATTAATGATCACATAGACTTCCCAATAAAAGGGATTGTCTTTAAAGATATATTACCTTTACTGCAACATCCTGAAATTTTTTCAAAAGTAATTGAAGAAATGTCAATAAGCACAATTTTTAAAAATGCAGATGCAATATTAGCAATCGACGCAAGAGGTTTTATCTTTGGTACTGCTATATCTTTATTCTTGTCTAAGCCTATGGTAGTAGCCAGAAAGCCAGGGAAATTACCAGGAGATCTTATAGAAAAATCTTATGATTTAGAGTATGGTAAAAATTCACTTGCAATACAAAAAGAATCCATAAAGCATTATAAGTCTTTTGCTATTGTTGATGATTTATTGGCTACTGGAGGAACTGTTAAATGTGTTTCTGAAATGTTGAAAGAATTTAAAAAGGAAGTTAGTGGATTATCAGTGGTAATTGAATTAGAAGGTCTTAGAGGAAGAGATAAATTCAAATTCCCAATCGAATCTCAATTATCAATTTAATTAATACTAGATAATTTGCTTCTTATTTATAAAAGATAGATTTTTTCTAAGAGTTAATTTGTTTAAAAAATTGATAATATACAGTAAAAAAAAGGGAGATATTTAATTACCTAAACCAAGCTTTTTTCTTATTTTTAACTTCTGGTACAGTATTAACCTTTTTGCTTTTGTCTGTTCTCCCTTTGATAATCATAAGAGGTACTATTGAACACAAACCAAGAAATAATATCCAAAATACGTAAACATTCATAATTTCAAAATAATTTTTTACATCTTAAAGATGTTTTCTGTCAGTCTGTGGTTTTCTTTTTATAGTTCTTTTAAAGATGTATAATCTGCTTCATTTAATCATTTAAGAATTTAAATATTTGATTAATTGGATAAAGCAGCAATAAAAGATAGTCCAAAATAAGAAAAAATTAATAAAATTCTGAAAAAAAAAGGAGCTTATTAAGCCCCAAATAAATTTCAAAATTAAATGATGTTTAATTAGAAGATTCCTGGAACAATTTGTCCAGTAAAATAGTAAGCTCCTACAAGAGCGAACATTCCAAGCATTGCAGCTTTCCCGTTAAACTTTTCAGCTTTTTCGGTCATAAATTTTTTAACAAATTCCATAATGAAATAAAACAGATTTATAAATCTAGATTAATTAATCATAAATTGCCATTGATGTAGTGTTTCCTACCAAAATTCTTTATTTTGTAAGAATTTAATTATTTTTTAACATGATAAATTTGTTAAAAGAACTTTCCAAGTCTTTTATAAAAAATTGATACACAAACTTCTATTTAGCTAATTAGCTACCAAATCATTGACAAAAATTTAATAAATTTTCAGATATATAAATAAATTAGGTTTCTAAAAAAATTTCAACCTTGATCTTGTTCTTACTTTTATCCTTACTCTTGCATCATTAAACTTCTTTTTAGTTGTATTTTTTTTTCAAGGGTCTATTTAAAAAAATTCTTGCAGGGCATAATCTTTTGCTAAATATTATGTGTCTATATCTTATTGTAGATCATTTATATTTAATAATTGTTTTAAATCCTTTAAACGACTTGCTCTTAAAAAAGCATCTTTTAGTAAAATTCAAATCAACTACTAATAAACACTAAAAAAAGCTATTCAATTCTTTTTTTATATCTTTATATCCTGAATTGATATCATTTAGTATTACATCCACTTCATCCTTAAAATCTTTTAATTCATTAATTGCCTCTTTACTTTTCGCGAAAAAAATTGATTCAAATGTCCCAGGATTTGCGCTCTCAATCCAATATCCCGCATAACAATAAACTCTATTAGGAACAAGTTTTAATATTTGAGATTTCTTAGAAGTTTTATATTGATCAATCATCTTATTAATTAAACCACCTCTAGTTTTACTAACCCCAAATTTTAGAATATCTTTTGAAATTGCCATAACTTTATGGGATGAATTTCTTCTATTTTGTATTGCATTCTTATAAAGAATTTTTTCGAGAGAATAGCAATAATCAAATAGTTTTGTATTTTGTTTTTTTGAAGGGTAGATAATGCCAATTATATTTAAAAGCAAAAAAGAAGTGAAAAGTAGGTTTTTAAACATTTTAGTTGAAGCCTATATTTTTTAAAGTTTCCCAAGAGCTCACAATTTTAGTGGGATTGGAAAATTCATTCCTCAAAATTAATTTCATGGAAATCTTTTACATCCTCATAAAGAGTACTAAAAGACTTTTCTATTAAATCCTTTCCTTTCCTAGTCAGTTTCAAAAGTGTTCTTCGTTTATCATTTGGATCTTGTTCTTTTGAAATCAAACCCAAACCTGCCTTGCCTAGCCTGTGATACCTGCTTATATAATCCGTTATCCTTGAGGTACTAGCTTTACTCATTTTGAAGTGATCTTCAATATCCTTTTTACTACAATTCTGATAGGTGGCTACATACCAAAAAACAGCCATTGACTGCAGTGGAACTTGCTGAGAATCATCCAACTTCATGAACATATGAAGGACTCTCAACAAATTATATGATTCGTTGTCTATCTTAAGTAAATCCTCTAGTTTCGCTTGCGTCATTTCTAATAAGTTGCTCTTACAAATTAATATAATTTTAACCTATTCAATTCAATTTGTATGTATTGATCCATTCATGGATCCTTTTTACTATTTAGGTACTTATAAACCTTAATATAAGGTACATTTAATTAGTTTTAAAATCCTACTAGAAGTATTAGAAGATAAAACATTTTATAGGGCTCTTTTCTAAAATAATCTTGGAATTTAAATCTAAAAAATTTTTTTTCACGGCTGTATCATTTTCAAGTGATGAATAATTATAGTTTTAATTTGCAGAATTAATAAGCAACCAATAAAAAAAGAGCTTTAAATACTTCCAATTGAAAACCTAGGTCATCCCCATTACCGAGACTCTTTAAAAAAACTAGACCTACATATAGTGTTTGAATGTAATGGTGATTAGTTAGGATGGGATTTTATTTTTTTAATTTTTCATAATAGAAATAGTAAACACTTACACTACTGTTAAATATCTTTAAAACCTAAAAATAATTTGAAAATTAAGCAGTTTCTGATATTTGGTTCTTCATCTCTTCAATTTTATTAATTAATTCATCTAACCATTCTGTATTATTTTCTAATCTTTTCTTAAAATATGAAATTTTTGGTTGATTGATTTCAAGTGTCTCGTAATCTCCACTCATAAAATTTTGTCCTTTTTCTAAATCTTTTTAAATGTAACTAGCTAATAAATCAGTATCAATAAGTAGAAAATACTAAGATAATTGATAGTGATATATTTAGCAATTAAATAGAAATACTTTCGAGCATTAATACATCTTGAGCTTGGATGGTATCTCTATTATTTTCATCTTCAGAATCCCTATAAGAATCAATTTCAGCTTGAAGTCTTTTCTTATAAACTCCTTTGATGTATTCCAATTCTCTTCTGTCTTTATTTAGAATTGAGAATGGAGATGTTTTTAAATTCATGTTAATTCCTCTAAAGTAAGTTTTGATCAGTACCAATTTTTATCAGATTCAACAAAGATATCAATAGTTTGCTGATTTCTGATTTTCTCCTCAAGAAGTTCATCTTTTGATCTTTCTTTAATCTCAGATTTATAATCTTCTTTTTCTGTGTTTGAGGTTGACATATAATGATAGTTTCAACAATTCTGTTCTAACTTAATTGATAAGCAATCCGAGGAATGTAGCTGTACGGTTTGAAGTACTTCAATATACGGATAAAGGATCAACAAATAAATTTCAAAAAAGGTAAAATGATTAAAAAGGTATTCAAGCGACGCTTTTCTTATTTTCTTTTAATCAAGCATTAATTTTCGGAAATATTTTTGTATTTATACTCACTTTCATGGATATATCTATACTTTATTTTCTAAGAGATGTTTAAGATTTAGAAAAAAGAAACATTTTTCATTTTTCAAGACTAGAAATAAGATAGCTTTTCTTTATGATTAGGCTAATCGTTTGTTTTGTATTGTTTATAACTACTATTTAGTTCATATTTGTGATAAAAAGTATAAAAAAGAGAATTAGATGTATCGAAAAGGATAAATTTAAATTCTAATTATTTCTTCAGACTAAAATATAACCTTTATGAAGATATAAAAAATATTTTTTCTGAAAAGTAAAAGGCAATAAAGACTTACTGATTTCTATGAAAAAATTACAACAACAGTGCAAACAATCCTTAAGCTAAAAGGAAATATTTAGGAAAAAAAATAAAATGGAAAAGAAATTTATTAGAATTACACTCTTAATTGGTTCCATCTCAACAATATTATATTTAGTTTTTATTTTCCTAAGAAATTATAATTCTTTAGAAAATATAGAAGAAAGATGTATAGTTAAATTTCAAAAAGATGTTAAGCAAGGTGTTGGAAAATCTGATAAAGAATGGGGTTTAAATATGGATATAGCTAATGATAATTATTTTAAATGTATGAAAATTCTTTAAAAAATTTTTAAATTAAATGTAAAAATTCAGTTTTTCTTTTTAAAAGAGTTCTAACCTAAAGAGTTAATTTTTGGCCACTTTTTTATGATTAAAAAAAGGTTTCTGAATACTTATTATCCTATAACGCTAGTGTTAATAAAACCTCAATATCAACTACCTCTCTTGTAAATAAACTTTTTGATAGCTAATAAACTTAGAATCAGTACAAATTAATTTCACGAAAAAAGAGATTATTTTCTTATAGATACTAAATAAATCAGCATATTTACGGATATACAAAAAAAGTTATTCGTAATAATTTATTATTGTTATAAAAGGAGGGATTAGAAATGATCAATAGTCCACCAGAGAAGTTTCATAAATTAGCTTAAACCGCCATCTAAATTAACAAGGGGGATTATATTTAGGTGCGTTCTTAATCTAATTGTAAACATAACTAAGCACAAATAAATTTAGAGATTGTTTCCTAAAGACAGGATTCAATCTCTTATTATTAGGTTTAGTTCAAAAACTTATCTAAACTTTAAATTTAATTTACGGTAATTAATAAACATCCGATTCAATTTTTACAAAGCGGTGGTTAATACGTCAGAAGAATTTCAAAAACTTTTTAAAAGATAAACTTTATATAGATGTTTTGTTCCACACCCTTCAAATAACTTTTTATATTCCTTTATTGCATCATCAATAGATCCAACTTTTGAACCTTTCATTACTGGTTTACTTGAACTTTTATAAACACAACCATAAGAAATCTCTATTGCATTAATACAAGAAAAAATTTAGTAAATTTAATGCAATCTCTTACTTAATTGGTTCTTATGTTCTATTAAATATAAGATCTTTTATCTTAAGTAACTAGATCCTCTGTAAGTAAACCTTATTATCTTCTCTTCTTTTCTCTTGCAATATACAAATGACTTGCCATTGAAATACATGTTTACCATGATGCAGCTCCTAGGCTTGCTCAAGTCCCCGTCCTTTGGCTTGAGTCGTACTGCGGTCTATCTAATGGTAGATCGGACGATTTAGTAGCATTTGCTACATCTTATTTATATAGTATTTATACTTAGTTGTCAACATTTAAAGGTAAATAATCTTCAAATTCAGCAGCAAAGTGAGTCATATGGATTTAAAATAGAAAATATAAATCCATAATTGAAAAAAGGATTAGAAGAGATTCCCATTTAACTGCAATATCCATAACTATGAAATAGCAATTACTTATCCAATACGTCAAAGACATAAAGTATGTATTAATTTATTTAATATCTAAGAAGAGAAGTTTAAGACTCTTGAAAAAGAGCTTTCTATGCTAGGAGTAAGAATAGTTCAATATAACTAGTTTCTAATCTAATTTCTCAATTTCTCTCACAAGTAATTTACCGAGGGCACTTCCTTTAATTTTTGAATCAAAGAATCAAACAATATTTAGATATTTTCCATGATTAATGAGTTTTAAATACTAGTTCTGCTCAAATTAATACAAATGTTTTGATAGGTTGATATTAGAGTTTTAGATATTGCTATTAAAGAACTAATAAGGTTATTTAGACTAATTACTAAATCCTCGTGGAGAAAGCTTTAGTTAACTTCTTTTACTGGTTACTAATAAGATCAGCCTTGTCACATTACGGTGAATCATTAGTTCCATTAGAAGTCCCATCTAATTCAATCAAACCTTTTTCTTAAATTTTTAAAACTTGTTAATGGCAAGAATTTAATAGTTAAATCCAAAGCTTAGTTAAACTTGGATTAAATAATGTCCATTTCTATTAATTTAATTATAGATATTTTTGGATAATTAAGAGTACAGTTGTTAATTTATTACTGAGGTTTCAAGGATTTTTAATTTTTTATCCAAACTTTATCCAAACTTTTTATTGATTAAAAATCAATCTAAAATAAGTGGAAATTATTTAGCTCTCTTTAAATAAAGATTCTTTGTATTTGCCTGATCTGATGTAAAAAACAAAGCTAATATTATTCCAACTAAAACAGAAAATACTATTATTATTTCCAAAACTTGGATCATCTCACCTGGAAGATAATTTAAAAACATAATCAATTAGATCTCTTATTTCAAAGGTAGCAACTTTTGCGAATTGAGACCTCAAAATTAATGTTAAGTTTTTTAATAGCAAAGAACAGCATCCGCTTTAATCGACTCCTCAACTAGTACATCAGCCATCGCGAACTCTGCTTTATATCCATCTAAAAGAGTCTCATCGTAACCCCTTGATTTAGCTGATATTCCTGAGACATATATGGAAATTTTTGAATTCTTTAAATTCTCAAGATGTTCGTATAAATCTCCAGTTCCTTCACCAACTATTTCACCAGCTTTTTTACAATTTAGTACGTTTATTCCGTCTCCTGCGAGAAAAAGAGTTACTTTGTGATCATTTTTATCTGCAGTAAGGGCAACCAATAAACCTAAAGTTACTTTATTTTTGGATTCTAACCCGCTGTGAATATGAACTAGTACTGTATTGTCGGTAATGATAGACATTTAATTCACCCAATAAATTATTTAACCAATCTTAAAAAAATCTATTTTTATTGGCTTTATTTTTTAAGAAACGCTTACCAGTTTTACCGCTTATTAAATAAATAACATATATTGATTGTTAAAAAAAATAATTTAATTAAAAATAAAGCTATTTACCTTAATACACTTGGGAATGTTTTTTGGATCTCAAGTAAATGACTAAAAATAAATTGAGTAGCAAGTATTCATTCTTCAAATTTTAATTTAAAAACTTTTGCATACCCATATAAAATTGCAAAAGATTTTCATCTAGTAGTTGTAAATACAATAAAAGGTTTCATTCAATAAATATTATAGAAAAAATAAAAATAAATAAAATTATGCCTAAAAATCCATTTCATCTTTTATGGAATAAAGGTTGGTCCTTTCTTTTTTATCTTGAGGGAGGAACTCCTAAAATTGAAGCGAGTGGATTTGGCATTGCGATGACTACAGATATTAAGAAGGGAGAATCACCTTCACAAACTGCAGATAGATTAGTTTTTAAAGAGCAACAAAATAGAAAATCCAGATATTATTCTTGGATTAAATCAATAAATTAAATCTTTTGACAATAAAAACTCCAGATAACCAAGAAAAAGCTATTGATAAAATATTAAAAATAATTCAAGATTTTCAATACAATGATGAACTTAGTGATAAATATAAAAGAGAGATTTTAGACCAAGATAAAATATATGAGTGAAGAACATTGGCTAATAAATTCCAATAGATCTGAAGTCAAAAGATTTATAAAGAATGATAAGAGTATTGTTAGGCTCTTCGAGTTTATATTTATCGAATTTTGGGAAATAGATATAGCTAGGGAAATTTATGAAATAATATTTTCTCAAGGTTGGGAAAAAACTAAGATGGCTTGGTAAATTTGTTTATAATTAAAGACTGTTCTAAAAACCGTTCTTAAAACTCTTCTAATTAAAATAGAATTATTATTTTTAATTTATCTCTTTAATTATCAATGGCAGGCTTATTTAGTGAGTAGCTATCTCTAAAAAGGATGAATCTCTTAACCGTTGCTATAAATCATGAGTGGTCATTTCCTAATTATTATGGAGAAAAGCAATAGTCATCTATTAAGAGAGAATAAAATTAATTATTTGACAAGGGTTTTATAAGTGAGGAGGAATAAATATACTGAACTTAAGAAAAAGGATATAGATTTATAATTTCTTCAAAATTTCAAAAAATAATAATAAAAATATCTTTATGGTTTTTTAAAATAAATAATTAAACATTTCTAAACCTTAAAAGTTAATAAGGTTAGTTTTATATTTCATCCACAGTTAGAAACTTTTTATCCCATAATTAAGTTACATTAAGTAACAATTAGATGAAAAGAATTATTCCTTACATCGCTTTTGCATGTTTAACAAGCTTCACTGCTGCAAGCGGGTTACCAGCTTTCGCAGGAGGTTGTAGTAGTCATATGGATAAAACAGCTAAAAATAAATGCGTTAAAGATGATATTGATTGTCAAAGTGAAAAAGCTGAAAAGCTTGATTTTAAAGATTCTCTCAAGTCATAAGTTATGACACAAATCAGTTTATTAATGAATTCCGCTCCAAGAGATTTGATTGAATTTATATTTATTGTTGCTATTGGATTTACTGCAGGATCTTTAGGATTAATCTAGAACTTGTAAATTGACTAAATCTTTTTTTCTACTAATTTTCTCAAGTCTTTCCTTATTTTATTTAATGGCTTGCTTGTGGAGAGATTTAATTACTCAGAAATATATAAAAAAAATTAAGGAAATATAAATTGTAATTGGATGCTTAAAAAAATAATATTAGATATAATTAAAAATACTCACTCTCCTGGAAGGATAATATAACTAATAAGTTATTTATATAAAAGAATTTCTCACACTTTATTCAAACCTATTTACCGAGAACCCAAAGCGCAAAAAGAATTAAAACTGGCTAATGAAAAGTACAGTCGTATATCTTTTAATAGGATCTTAAGGATACAAGATTATTTACCTAAACTTTTATTGATAGAAAGTCTATAAATAAAAAATAAAAAAGGTTAATCTAATACTGACAAATATTTAAAAAATAAATACCATAAACTTATATATTTTTTTGGAATTCAAATTCATGATTAAGAATCTATTCATAGCATTTGCTTTTGCGTTGATGCTTATCAACCCAAGCATTTCTATAGCTGCAGAATCTCCTGTAGATGTACAAGAAGTTTTTGTAGGTTCTGAAACTATGGATGGGGATGCTCTTAAATATCCTCAAGGGAAAGCCGAAATAAGATTACAAAGAGTCGAGTTAGCAGAGGGAGGAATAGTCCCGCTTCACTCTCATCCAATTCCATTATTAGGTAATGTTGAGCAAGGTACGATTGTTGTCAAACGAGAAGGGATGAAAGATCTCACCTATACAGAAGGGGATTCTTTTATAGTTGGACCAAAGACACCAAAACATACTATGGGTAACGCTAAAAGTGATAATGCAATTGTTTGGTTTGCAGCAATAGGAGCAAAAGATGTTCCAATTCTTATTCCCGCAGAAGGATAATTTTAACTTTAAATCAATTATTTTTTATTGACAGTTGAACTAAATTAGAAGGATAAAACCCTCTTTATTTAATGGCAAATCCAGATCAAAAAACGATATTAATAGAGCAGGCTTATGAGGAAATCAAAGAAGTTTGTACTAAATTCCAAGACGACTCTGGAGCTTCTGATATGGAAGTAAAAACTTTATTAAGAGAACTTGCTAGGGTTTGGGAAAAAGAAAATTAAATGGAATTACTGCATCAAATATTTCCTCCTTGGCATATCTATCTGGATGTTTTTCTCCTTGGTGTTGGTTTATATGTTTACCTAAGAATTACTAAAAAAATAAATACAAAATAAATGAAACTCTTTCTACTACGACCACTTTTCAAACTATTCAATAAAAGTAGTTTTTTTTTCATCACTGAATCAAAATACCTGCCCTGTTTTAGATGCTGAGGAGATAAATAAGCGACAACAAAAAGAAGTTATTAAAAAGTTGTACCTTAAACCTCTTTTAAAAATTTTTGCCTTCATAATCTATTTAACTTTCTTAAGTTTGATCTCTCTTCTGAACAACAACCATAAAACTACAACACACATATTCATTAGAAAAACCTCTAATGGCACTAAAAAGGAGCTAATTTCTACTTATTTTATATTGACTATGAATCAAAATCTATTCAGTCTTTTAATGCTGGAACTATAGTTGATAACGGTCCTCCACCTCCTTTTTGGATTGTTTTAATAGTGAACCCTATAATATGTATTTATGAATTAGTTAAAATGTAAAAATGAAATGTTTAATTTTTTTAATCCCTTTTATGGCTTTAATTTGGGGCTGTTCTAAGACTTCAATACCAGATTCGATCTCAGTTTCAGAAACACAAAGACAAAGAGAAGTCTGTCTAGATTGGTATGGCTACAGAATTGATACTAAGAAAGCAATTAATGATTTAAATCTCAAAATTGAAACCGAATCAGAATTAATGACTTATTGTGATTTTTTTAAGAATGTAGCAGATACAAAATAGTAAAGGTTAAATATTTGTAATAAGTTATTTTTTTATTTAATTTACAACTGCTCCACCTTCCTCAATATTTGATTCTTTAAAAAAACAAGCGCATCTAATTTTTCTTCTTTTTCTTCAATATTTGCAAATTTCATTTCTGCAATTTCAATAATTGCTTTATTAACATTTTTAAGCTGTTTCTTAATAATTCTTTTTGGGGTTTTAATTGATTCCATTGGAATTATCATTTTCTTTATATTCCCTTTATTTTCTTTAAATGCAAGTCCCTTTGTAATTATTTAATTTTGTAATTTGTTTTTATAGTTTTTATTATTGAATCTTGTGGTTCTTCACTTGGAAAGCAATTAATTATTCTATATTTTCCACCTTTCTTATCAGTTTCTACAACTGTAAATTCCACATACTTACCTATTCCATCAATTAAATCCTTCACCTCTATGTTGATTATCTCTTCATTTTCATTTTCGATAATACGAGATTTCCCACCGCAACTAATTAATGCATTATCTTTGGTAAGAAAAAAATCTTTATCATTACTGCATGAGGACAGAAAAGATAAAGAAAAAACTATTAAAAGAAGTTTTTTCATGGTCAAAAGTTGTTATACATAATTAATTTATAATGCAGTTTTATTAAGTATCAATTAAATATTTTTTAATTTCCACTTTTTAAGAGAGAGTATAGCTATAAATAATTTTTTTTAAACTTTAATTTATCAGAACTCTTTCAAACACCCATACCAACCATCACTTTCCTAAATAGATAATTTGATGGATAATAAAAATGAAATTGAATATGCTAAGGATGTTGTTAATTGGTTAAAAAATTTTTGCCATGAAGAATCTTAAATATAAATTATTTAAATCTTAAATAATGAAATCAAAAAATTTATGTTTTGTTC
>QCUW01000029.1 GCA_003210695.1 Prochlorococcus sp. AG-679-P15
TATAAAAATAAAACCAAAAAAAGAACTTCCTATAGAGAAAAAACCTTTTAATGAATTTATTAATGATCACTTATTACCTTCCATTACTAATGAATTTAAAGAACGAGGATTTGAAGTCAATGATATTAATCTCCAAAATACATTAAGACCAATTGCAGGTGATAAATGTTGGGTCATATATTGTGACATAAAAGACATTTGTAACTTTTGGTTATCGTTTGAGAAAGATGATATATCTTCAATAAAAAGTATTTCCCTATGCAAATCTAATCAAAAACCAAGTGTTATTGAATCATTTTTTAAAAGATTTTTTTCTTTACTTATATTTTCATTTACGGGATCAATATTTTCTTCCATAAAATAATTTAACTTTATTTTTATTATAAATATAAATAAAGTGTTTTATATCTATATTTCTAATTAACTATATTTACCATTCTGAATCATTATTGTTCCAATCGTCTTGGTCGTAAGTTTTCTTTGATGTTTGTTTTCTATCATTGAACTCATTTTCGCCATTATCTTTTATGACTCTGTAATTTACTGAAATCGTTGGTTGAGTATCTCGTATATCTCTCTCTGGCGGGATTTCATAGGAATCATTGATTTCTTCATCGTCTATTGAAAAATTATTCTTGGAAGTTCCATTATCATCTTCATTTTTTTGATAAGATTTAATATTGTTATCTACTGTTTTAGTTAATACATAACTCATTAATAAGCCTGAAACAAAAGATAGGCAGATCAATCTACCTATACTTACCTCTTCAACAGTCCAAATAAAATATCTAAAGGACGTTTTCTGCTTATTATTTATCAACAGTAAAATTTGAATAATTAAAATAAAAAAAATACTGGATATAATAATCTTTTTTTTTAAATTCATTACTAATATTAATAATTTTAAATTTGTTTTAATTAGATTTGAAATTAATTTAATATTGATCTCTAAACAAGTTCAAGATCTATTTGATATTTAAGAATGTCAACTTTAATAATTTTGATATCAATTATATCTCCAATCTTGTAAGATTTCTTTGACTTTCTTCCAATTAATAGATTTTGTCTAGATCTGTATTCATACCAATCATTACTAAGAGTGCTTACATGTACTAAACCTTCTACAAATAATTCTTTTATCTCAACGAAAAAACCATAACTTTGTACTGTCGTTATTAAGCCACTATATTTATTACCTAAAAGTGTTTCTGCTTTTCTAACTTTTTTTATATTAATCATATTTAACCTATACTGCCTTACTTTATTTTTATATTCATTAATTTTATCCACTATATGTTCATTAAATATAATATCTATATTTTTTTTTGTTGATGAATTATATATGTTCCAACTAACCTCTTTCCAAGAATCTTTTTCCATAATATTTATAATTTTCCCATTAGTATTTTTAGTTCTTTTACCATTAATAATCATATTATAAATATTAAATTGATTTATTATATTTATAAAATCATATGATGGCATGACCCAAGGTGAAATAATTTTTTCAGAATCTATAACATTAAATTCTTTTCTTATTAACTTGACTTGGTTGTCTCTTAATACATTAATTAATAACTTATGTAAAATTCTTTTTTTATTATCATCGCTGCATAACTCTAGTAATTGCTTAAATGTTAATGTCCCCTCTTCATTAAGCTCGATATCATTATCTATTAATTCTGAATTTTTAATAATTTCACTTACATTTATATAATCTAATTCTTGAGAAATATACGACAAATTATCTAAGCCGTAATTATATGAATGCTTAAACCATAATGCATTTGCTTCGTACAATAACGGTGATAAATATGTTTGTATATCGCCTGTATCTAATGGTTCTAAATATTCATTTGCATAGTTAACAGGATTGTGAACCAATAATTCTTTTAAAGAATCTATATTATTTTTAGTCTTAGGGATTTCTATTTTTCCATGCGATATTTGCTTTGTTCTGAATGCCTTTGATATTTCTATAATTTTATCTAAATCCTCTATATAGTCCTTAATAGGCTTAAGTATTCTTGATGTAATTCTAGTACTACTTTTCCTTGTTAAAAGAGCATCTAAATGTTTATTTTCTACTAAAAGGGAGCATTTTACCTTTGTTAATTGGAACGACCAGCTTATTATTTCATTTTCATTACTAATATCTATACACAAACTTATGGCTTCATTAACTTCCCCTACTTTAAATTTTGTGGATTTATATATTTCATCACTTAGAAAATTGTTCCATTTTTCTAGTAGGGGGAATGATTCAAAACTGTCAAATAATATTTCTATGCTTTTCTTACTGCATAAATCTAATCTCTCAGAAATAGCATTAGTGTGAACCCAAAGTTTATACGAATCATCTTTATTTTTATCTATTTGCAATATTGGAAGTATTGGCGAATTATCGGTATTCCAACTCTTGAACATATATGAATTTTTACTTGTTAGATCTAGTCTTGGTTTTTGATTTATAGCAATTAGTTTTAGATCTTGAGGTTTAGCAATTATATTTATATTACTTTTAGATAATACGAAATCTATATCTTGTTTATCGTTATTATTCAGTTCTAATTGTTTGACAACATGTCCAATTCCTTCTTGTTGACCTATTGGAAATAAGTCAATCTCTATTTTTACAATATTTTTATTTTCAGGAATATATTTATATTTTTCATCTTCTTTTGGAAGCTTTATTTTACATAGAATTCTGTCATCAATAGGTATGCCGTATACTTCATCCTTAATTATTTCAACTTTCGCTAAAAGAATTTGATTTGATCTTTCAAGAATACAATCTACTATTCCCTCTGGGGATCTTCTTCTAACACCCTCTTTAATGATTCTTACAAGAACCTTATCACCATTCCAGGCATAATTAAGTAAATTCTCTTTTATATATATATCTTCATTACTCTGATCTCTAACTGCAAAGCAATAACCTTTGCTGCTACATCTAATTTTGGCAACTAAATGATTACTTTCTTTTACATTAAAATATTCATTATTATCATTTCTATCTATTATTTCAAGTTCTTCTAAAGCTCGCAATGCGATATCTAATTTATCTTTATCTGCTTTTTTTGATAATTTGAGCAATCTGCATAATTTCTTATACTCTGTACCTTCTTCATGGTTTAATTTATTAATTATTGAAGAAGTTGAAAACATAATGACCTTAAATATTTTTTTATATATATAAATATATTTATATTATATCTTTCTTCTTAATCAATAAACCTATTTAAAATGTCTTTACTTATTTTCATTTTCATTTGATGTAAAAGAATTTATAAAAAGTTTTATCCCTATGATTAAAAAAGTAATAGATGCTATAGATTTTAATATTATTTCAGGAAGTAAATTGGAGATTGATCCACCTGCTAATGCTCCTATTAAACTTGCAAACACAAGAGCGGTTGAGGAACCTAAAAAAACAGCCAAAGGTTTATTTGATGTACCACTCATTGTTAATGTGGCTAACTGGGTTTTATCTCCAAGTTCGGCAATAAATATTGTTAGGAACGTTGATAGCAGTAAATTTAAAATCATTTATACGTATGGCTTTATAATGTCATAAGCTAAAAATATGCTAATAATTATCATTAATAAGCCAGAAAAAAAGGTAAATTTATTAGGAGATATTTTATTTGACAACCATTTACCAATTAATACACCTACAAGGCTAGAACTTATTAATGCTAATGAACTCCCTATAAAAACAATAATTGGCCTCCCTGATTCTGCAGACAACATTAAGGTGGCTATTTGAGTTTTATCGCCTAGTTCAGCAATAAATATAGTAGTAAATGTAGTAATAAATATAGTTGAAAATCCCTTCTCTAACTTATTTTTTTCGTTTTCTAGATTAATAGTCATTTTTTTCGAACCGCTGTTCTAAAAGCCTTCATTTGTTTACTTTTTCTCCCATAAATAGAAGATATATGTTGAGTACAACAATCGATTAGAAACTTATCACCATTTTTTAGATAATCTTTAAATGTTTTTGTAAATTCATTGACACGGCAGAAATGTGGCCTTGATTCATAAATCATGCAGTTTCTTTTTGATTTGTCAAAATATTTGCACCAACCATCTTTATTTCTCATGGAATTTATTAAAACTATATCTTTATTACTTAAGACTCCTGTTAAATCAGATCTTTCAGCCAAATCCAAACGACAACAAGCCCCGCAATTTTCTATGCAACTCCATGTTTTCATAATTTAATTCAATCTTGTAACGTATTAGTACAGTTGAATGGTTTATTTGTAAAAATAGTATCACATCATATATTTGTTACATGGCAACTCTTATACCTTTAGCAGTCGTTGCATTAGCTGGACCAGCAATAATAGCGCTTGTGTTTTTTCGCAAATAAAAAATATTTTTAACTCTTAGTGACTTACCTTGATGGTGTTTATTGGGATTTAGATGGGACAATTGCAAACACTGAATTAGAGGCTCATTTACCAGCTTTTAATTACGCTTTTAATGATTTTAATCTTAATTGGAATTGGGATAGAACTACATATATAGATTTATTAAAAATAAATGGAGGTAAAAATAGAATTTCATATTATTCAAAATTAATCAATAAGTCTATGAATAAACTGGAAGTCTCAAAGATACATAAAAGAAAACAATATCATTATATAAATCATGTAAAAAAAAATAATGTCATATGGCTTAAAACAGGAGTTTATAGATTAATAAAGGAATTACAAAAAAAAGAAGTAAGACAATTTATTGTGACTTCAAGTTCTAAGATACAAGCAAAATTAATAACTAATCAATTATTTAAAGAATTTAATCCTTTTGAATTTATTATTTCAAGTGATGATGTTCTATTTCATAAACCAAATCCTTTACCTTACTTAAAGGCTATAGAATTAAGCGGGATAAAAATTAATAAATCCATAGTTTTTGAAGATTCTAGTTCAGGACTAAGATCATCTTTAGCTGCTAAGCTTCCAACTATTTATGTCCCTTCAAATATACCCACGGAAATTGATAAGGATATAGATTTAAATTGTTATATAGACACTCTGGGTAATGAAAGTTGCAAGGCTAATGTGATTAAAGGCCCTAAGCTTGATAGTCACTATGTTGATTGTGCTTATCTAGAAAAATATTTATTGACTCTTTAAGATGCAAAAAACAAAATTTTCAATAATTAATGATAAATTTAATAATTTACTATTTGGTTTTTTAAGTTCCTCATGGAAATCAAAATCCATAAATATCATTTCTGTTTTGACAGGTTATTTTTTATTTGCAAATTTTATTACTAAATTCATATCCGAAGGTCAAAATGAATTAATTATGGTTCCCATAATAATTTTAATTATTGAACTAATAATTAGATGTAGACCATCTACAAGTTCTAGTTTGTTTAATATTTGGTCAGTAGTTGATAAAATTCGAATTGGAGCCACTTACGCACTAATACTTGAAGCCTTTAAATTAGGTTCTTAACGAAGTTATTCTTCACTTTCTTCTTCGTCAATTGGATATACAAATCCTTGTGCTTTACCAGTTAAAACAGATTTACCTAGTGAAATTGCTTTTTGTGCAGCTAATGCTGCTTTACCTTTCCATACAGCATGTCTATGATTTCTCTTGCTTTTTGATTTTTTCTTCTTTGGAACTGCCATACTAATTTCTTATCTCCATATATTAATATAACCTTTCAATGGTTATCTCCCAAATATTTGAGTATATTTGTCTTAAATACTGCAATTCTTAAAATGAGCTTTTAAGATTTATTTATTATATTTTATTGAAAATTAGTGTTCTTTAAAACAAATTTCTCTTATTCTAATTCAAATAAAAGTTATTCAAATCTCTTATTAGAGTTAGATTCGGGAAACGTACAATCTATATATTTTTATCCCAGTAAAAGGGAAATAGACGTTTTATACAAGAACGGTAAAAAAGAAAAAGTACCTATCCTATATAATGACCAACTAATTATTGAAAAAGCATCTCAAAATAATGTTGAATTAACGATTAATAACAGCCGTAAAGAATCTTCAGCGGCAAATTCGTTTGCATCATTCGGTCTTTTTTTAATTTTTGTAATAGCTATTGTTTTAATATTAAGAAGCACTTCGAAACTTGCTTCTAGAGCTTTAGGATTTGGGAAAAATAAATCCAAATTTATCACTATTGATGATGTAGATACACGATTTGATGATGTCGCTGGAGTTCCTGAAGCAGCAGAAGAATTAAAAGAAGTAATTCAATTCCTTAAAGAACCAAAAAAATTTACAGATCTTGGTGCAAAAGCACCTAAGGGAGTTCTATTAATCGGTCCTCCTGGGACAGGTAAAACATTATTAGCTAAAGCTATTGCTGGTGAATCTGGAGTTCCTTTTCTATCTATAGCTGCTTCCGAATTTGTTGAATTATTTGTTGGTGTTGGTGCTAGTAGAGTTAGAGACTTATTTGTAAAAGCAAAAGAAAAGTCTCCTTGCATAATATTTATTGATGAAATTGATTCTATAGGGAGACAGAGAGGCTCAGGAATTGGAGGAGGTAATGATGAAAGAGAGCAAACTCTTAATCAGTTATTAACAGAACTAGATGGGTTTACAGATAATTCTGGAATAATCGTAATTGCTGCTACAAATAGACCAGATATATTAGATTCGGCGCTTCTAAGGCCAGGTAGATTTGATAGAAAGATTGAGGTAACTTTGCCTGATTTAGATGGTAGAAAAAAAATACTTTCAGTTCATTCTTTATCGAAACCATTATCACAAAATGTTGATTTAGCCTATTGGGCTACAAGAACAGTAGGTTTTTCTGGAGCTGACTTAGCAAATTTAATGAATGAAAGCGCTATTCATTGTGCTAGAGAAGAATCCAAATTAATTAGCGATATTCATATAGAAAATGCTCTTGATAAAGTTACTCTTGGTCTTCGCACTTCAATCATTTCATCTCCAAATATGAAAAAAATTATTGCTTATAATGAGGTTGGCCGTGCGATTGTATCCGCAGTTAGAAATGGTATTAATTCAGTAGATAAAATAACAATTCTTCCAAGAACAGGATATTTAGGTGGATACACCAAAATTAATCCAGACGAAGACATTGTATCGAGTGGATTAATTTCAAAAAAAATATTGTTATCTAAAATAGAAATTGCATTGGCGGGCAGAGCGGCTGAAACAATAGTATTTGGTAAAAATGAAGTTACTCAATGCTCAATTAATGACATATCTTATGCGACAAGCATTGTTAGAGAAATGGTAACTAAGTATGGATTTTCAATAATAGGTCCCATATCACTTGAAAATAATAGTCAAATATTAATAGGAGATGGCTTATTAAGGAAAGAATCAATAATTGCTGACAACACTTATTCCAAAATAGATAATGAAATTATTAATATTTCTAAGATTGCTCTAAATAATGCTATTGATATTATCAGTAAAAACAGAATATTATTAGAAAAATTAGTTGAGATTTTGATAATCAAAGAAACTATACAGAATAATATTTTTGAAAAAATAACTTCTGATTTATTAAAAGTGTGATTTAATACGTCTAATTAAAAATATTTATCTTGATAATTAAAAATATTTTAGTAAGGATATCAATAATTTTTATATTAGTAATAGTTTTTCCTTTAGTTCAAAAACAATGGCTTAATTTATATTTATTTGATATAAACAATTTTTCTGTTTATAAAATTTTATATTATTTAAGTGGACTAATTTGCCCAACTCTTGTAATTATTAACTCATTAAACCAGTTTACATTTTATAAATTTAATAAAAAAAATATTACCAATATTGATATAAGTGGAATTTCACTACTTTTAATATCTTCAAGTATCTTAATAATTCTCTCAGCTCTTATTTCTACTTATATTTTTATAAATTTAAGAATATTAATTAATTTATTTATTAATGATAATAATTTTTTAGTTCACGTTGAGATTGATAAACAAATTTTATTTGTTGTAATCACTTCGATCTTTTTACTCTTTAAAAAATCTAAGGTATTGATGAAAAAAGTTTCACTAATAAACTTTTTAATTACTTCAATTATTATTTGGTACATAGAAATTAACAATATAATATTAAACAATGCCTTTTTTATTGATTTTTTAAAATTTGAAAATAAAAACTTTTTTAATATACTTTTTATTCTTTCCATTGAAATATTCTATTATTTATGGTCATATATTTCATATGGTACCTATTTAAGTGATTGGATTCTTCCAAGACCTGACAAAAAAGAAGTGTCATACACTTTAAATATTATAATTTTTTATTTTTTAGTTATTATTTATTACTCTATACTTTTAAAGTAAATAATTTATGTACAATTATTTACTTTTAAATTTAAAGGGCAGAAAAATACTCTTTACTTCCCTTTGGATCTTCTAACATTGTTTTCTCTCCTGGAGTCCAGTTAGCAGGGCAAACCTCATCAGGGTTAGCTGCAACATATTGATATCCCTGAAGTATTCTTAAAGTCTCTTCGACATTTCTTCCTACAGGAGCTTTATTTACTGTTGTATGCATTACAATGCCCTCTGGGTTAATGAGGAACAAACCTCTATCAGCTTCTCCATCATCGTTAAGAACATTATAAGCTTGGCATATTTCTCTTTTCAAATCAGATACCAAAGGATAGTTAATATCACCTATACCACCTTCATTTCTTGGTGTTTGAATCCAAGCTAAATGGCAATTTTTGCTATCTACGGATACACCAAGAATTTCTGTATTTAGTTCAGAGAACTTTTCATATTCATCGCTAAATGCAGTAATTTCTGTCGGACAGACAAAGGTAAAGTCTAATGGATAGAAGAATAAAACCACCCACTTTCCTTTATAGCTTGAAAGGGTAATGTCTTTAAATTCCTGATCATATACTGCAGTTGCAGTGAAATTCGGTGCTTCTTGGCCAACTCTTAAACTCATGAAATTTGTAATCCTTTTTTAAAATTTAGAGGGTTTTATACCCAAAGTTTTATTATAATAAATACGAATATAAAATAGCAAGTATTTCTGCGATCTGAATTTATGAAATGGCATTATTCCTTAACAAGGAAGTTTACGATAATGAATTATTCTAAATTAATAAAAAATCTTAAAAAAGAATTGATTAAATATCCCATAAGTAGAGGAAGTGAAAATGAAAAATAATTAAGTATGAAGAAATATTTTTTAAATATCAATAAATTATATTTTCATTGTTTTAAAATTAAAAAAAAGATTTTTAAAAATATTTTTTAAATATGCCAAATTACATTGAAAGGCTAAAAACAAAACTCAAAATCAAAAAGCTAGACCCTGATCAACCAATCAATGCATGGTTATTTGTCTTGATATTAAATGTTTTAGGTTTTGCTGGTTACTTTTATTTAAAGATTAATAATATCCATTTGGGAGACTAATTCCTTTATCTAATTTTTTTCTTAATTGATCTACAAAAGTTTTTGCATCTTTCAATTTTTGTTAAATCTGGTAACGTCCAAATTAATTCATTATCAAATAAGGGGTCATTCCACTCTTTAAATTCTTCTTTTATTGAATTACGATTTAATTGAGAAAGCTTTTTTTTTCTTTTATTTAAATGGTTTTTTATTACTTTTAAATTAGTATTAATATATTCACGCATTGTGTTTATTTAGCTTTCTTAAATTTAACATTTAATGTGTCAAGTAATATTATAGTTAAACATTCTGTACTGCTTGAAATAATCCGAATGAATAACCTCCTATTAAAATCCAACCTAATACACTAGATATTATGGTAGATCTTCGATTGTGTCTTCGCAAAGCATCTTCAATCATTTGATTTGCTTCTTCTCTACTTATGTAGTTAGTTGTAGAATTTTTCTTCATCGAGGTTTCTTTTACATTAAACGAAAAGAAATAAATTTGGGTCTTAATTTTTTTAATATATTTTGAGAAGTAATTATTTTGTTTAATTATTATTCAATAAAATAATGAAATTGTTTATTTAATAAATGAAGAATAATTATTCTTTTAAATAATATTTAACAACAAAACCCTGGATTTATAATTACTATAAAAAATATAATTTGAAATTGAAATTTAGTATGAATCTTGCTGATCCTAAAGTACTAGACATGGTAAATGGAATAATTGCCTCAGATAGATTAAGTAAGACTCAAGTTCTTCAAGTTGTGAACTTAGCATCAATATCTAGTAATTTAAAAGAATTAAAAGAAAATATGAAATGGGAATATATTAAATCTAAACATTAAATAATTATGAAATATAATGTGATTTACAATAGGTACTTATATTATAAAAAGATATAAAATTAGTTAATGTTAAATAAATCATTTAGAAATAAATCACTAAAAAGACAATCTTTAGACAAAGCAAGACCTTCAGAATATTGCAAAGTAAGTCAGGCTAGTAATGAAATAATGCTAGATAGATTTTATAATGGCAAAGTAATAGAATTCCCTTTTGCACAATAATTATGCAATCAAAGTAGTAGAAATATCATTATTATTCATATACATTTGAGTCTGCTTATTACTATCTTTAAATTTATTAATAAAAAATATTGTCGAAATTAAAATAATTGAAATAATTAATAGATCGCCAACGGTAACTCCTCTTTCTTTTAAATTCATAGTATAAATTTTACTAAATTAATTATAGCTAAATCATTCAAAAACTATCTTTCAAAATATTTAGAAGTTTCGTTCTTTTAACAAATTTTTCTTCTTCCCATATAATAGTTGCCTCATCATTATTTATTGGCTTCGCTTCATAAGCTAAATACCAAAGTAGAAAACCAATTGGAATTATAAAAATATGCATTAAATTTTTGTTGACTTAAATTTAATATAGTGCAACACTAATAATATGCAAGTGTCACAATAATTCTTACTCATGCCCTCTCAAAGAAAAAGAATTGGGTTTTTACCACGCCAAGAAGTTCAGATTATCATAGACCAAATTTGTAAACAAAATAAATTAAGTCAGTCAAAAGTTACAGGGATTTTAGTAGAAGAAGCACTAACCTCTAGAGGTATGCTAAATAGCTATCTTAAGAATAAAATCAAAAATACTTATGACGATTACGCCGAATCATCATTAATTAATAATAATAATAAAGTTAAGGGGAATGATATTTTTAATTTAGATAAAGGTCATATAAATGATGAGGTTCAAATGATAAATGACTTCATTGAATATAAATTTTTTAAGAATATAATGAGCAGAAACCAAATGAATTTTTAAGCTTAGGTGTCACACTTTATTAATAATGTCTCGAGCGTGACTTGAACACGCGACCTGCGGGCTATGAATCCGCCGCTCTAACCAGCTGAGCTACCGAGACATGTTTTTTATTTTAATTCATGACTAGTCGTAATTACCATTTTGAAAATTTATTTGTTTATAAGCCTCATATATTGCTATTCCACATGCAACTGATAAATTAAGACTCCTAACTCCTTTTTTATCTTCATTTAATAATTCTATATTTGGCATAAAAATTGATATTAATGAATCACTACTCTGAATGACCTTATCAGGTAATCCTTTATCTTCCCTACCGAATAATAAGATATCATCATCAAAGAATCTAAAGTTTTTTAAGTATGTTCCATTTTTTTTACTGAAGGCAATAATTCTCTTGTTTTTTTTAGATTCCTTAAAGTTTGTAAAATTAGGATAATTTTTTAATTTTACTAAAGGCCAATAATCTAGGCCGGCTCTTTTTAAATATTTATCTTCTAATTTAAAACCTAAAGGCTCAATCAAATTTAATGTGAGATCAAAAGCGGCACAGGTCCTGGCTATGCTTCCAGTATTTTGAGGAATGCGAGGTTCAAAAAGAGATATTTCCAATGTCTAAGAAGGTATTTCAAAACTTATATTATCTAATTTTATTGCTCTACCATTTAATGTCAGCCAATTCTCTCCGGAAATCCTAGTTATTTTTTTTTGAAGATCACCAAGTCTTTCAATATATTTATTACCAACTTCATATTCAGAGACTAAACTCCAACCTACTTGTTCCCCTACTATTATGGTTGTTTTTATCCTCATTTTTAAAAGATCTAAAAGCAAATATATTTTTTCCACCCATTCATCATCATTTTTATTTAGACTCTCCACTACAAAACCTCCAATCGAATCAATTAATACTGGCCCCTTCTCACTTTTTAATGCACTAATTAGATTGTTGGTTTCAACTAATTTCCAATCTTTTGGTCTTCTTTTACGATGATTTAGAATTTTTTTTTGCCAATTAATATCTTCTGTTCTTGGTTCAGAAAGTGCTATGTAAGTTATATCTTTAATTTTTCTTCCAAAATATTCTGCAAATTCACTTTTCCCACTTTTTGTACCACCTGTTATGAATATGATTTTTGGATAATTAATGTCATCTATCTCCATAGATACATTTTACTTAGAGAAATACCACCATGTTGCCAGAGGAATTATTGTAGCAGCGACTAATAAACCAACAACAATATATGTAGCTGTTGAACTCTCGGCATCTTGAGCTCTCATAGAATTAAAGTTAGGATCAACTACTGGATTATCAATTGAAGATGGTTGACTTTTTTCATAATTATTTATTGATTTTTGCTGACTAACTATAAACAAGTCACCAATGTTATTAAAAGTATCTGAATATGTTTTTTATTGGAAGTACAATAATAAGAAAACCCATCATCAAGAGTGAAAAAAAGGTTTTATAAAAATACTTTTTCATTTTAATTAATTGTCGATTATATAATAATAAACTATAACTCTAATTTTCTTTGATATAGAAATCCAATATAATTGATAATAGTAATTATTAAGCTTATTTTATTATATATGTATGAATTTCAATGGTAAAACATTAATAATAATTGGTTCTATACTTTTTCTATTTCAATTAGGAAATTTTTTTTCAATAGATATAATATCGCCCGCACTTGAAAGAGCACAAGTTTTATCGGCAATATCATCAGTAATAATTGTTTTAATAGGTTTTTTATTTAAGCAATTCAATCCAAACATGGCAGATCGTGTTGAATTAAAAGGAGAAAACAAATTTCTATTTGATTCTGATATACCTACTGAAATCTTAGATGAATTAGCATGGGGATCAGAGTCAATTTTAACTTCAACAGCTGCAGCTACATTACTAATTCACAACGATGGAAAGAATATTTTAAAAAGAGGTATTATCTCGAAGGATCTTTTTATTCCGGGTGATACTTGTTTAAGAGCTGTAAAAGATATGAAATTAATTTCTTTGGCTAACACAAAGTTTTATCCTGGAAGAGATGAATTTTATAGCTTTTGCCCAAATGTTCCTTCTATTATTATTGTTCCAATAAATAAAAAATCATTCATTATAATTGGAGGGTGGAGCTCTAAATGTTTTACAAAGTCAGATGAAAAATGGATTAATAACTGGTCCAAAAAATTAAACAATATATTTTTAAAAAACAGTTTTTAAAAATATATTTTAGAACGAACTGTTTGTTCTTTAGATTTGAAACTTACAGATTTTGTATCAATATTATAGTAAGCATTTTCAGACTTAACTTCATATCCACTTTGATTAATTCCGTCATTTACCATATATCTAACTGGATTAAAAAATTCAATAATGTTATTTGTTTTATTTAGAATTGCTTTATTTGAACTTAAAGTAATTGAATGATTTTTAAATTTTACATTACCAATCAAGTAAAACTCTGATTTTTCAATATTCCATATAAAATTATTTGAATATAATTTATCTTCCTCTTTAATAAGTGATTTTATTAGTACATTACCATTTAATTCTACTAGCTTATTATTATTAGATAGTTTTGATTTGTCTGATGTAATTATATACTCACTTTTATTATCATTATATAAGTTTATTGTAGTTTCCTTTAGGATGAATGTATTTTTTTTATTATCATATTTTGAATAAGGGCTTTTAATAGAAAGGACTTTCTTTCCCTCATTAGAGAAAATATTCATATACAAACTATTAATACTTTGACTGATTGGGTTGTTATTTATTTCTCTAGTTTTACACCCTACAATTATTATTGATATTAAGAGTATAAGTTTATAAAATCTATTCATACTCCAGCTTTTCTATTATCGGGCTTGGAGCAGGTAAGATTGATTTATTTTTTAATATCCCCCAAATTAATTGTTTATTCCATAATTTTTCTTTATCATATAACGATCCTAATTGAAGATCTATTTTTGATGATAAATCAGGCAACAAAGGCAATAATAATAAACCAATTATTCTAGTACTTTCTAATACATTATAAATAATATTACTTACTTCAGAAATTTTATTTTCATCTTTGATTAATAACCAAGGTTGCTTTTCGTTAAGATATAAATTTGTATTAATTGCAAGATTAAGTACAACATTAGCTGCTAAATCTAATTCATAGTTATTAAAATATTTTATGAAATTTTCTACTGTTTCTTTCGAACATAATTCTAATGTATTGTCATTATTTACTCCGTCAATATCAGGAACTTTGTTATCAAACCATTTTCTAGACATTGAAGATGTTCTATTTAATAAATTACCTATTGTATTAGCTAAATCATTATTGATAATGTCAACAAATCTTTTGTTTTGAAAATCACCATCATTTCCCAATGTAATATCTTTTAGTAGATACCATCTAACAGCTTCTTTTCCGTATTTTGATAATAAAAGATTTGGATCCAATACATTTCCTAAACTTTTCCCCATTTTTTGACCTTCTCTAGTTAAAAAGCCATGACCAAAAACTTTTTTAGGTAACTTCATACCAGCAGAAAGAAGCATGGCAGGCCAATAGACAGCATGGAACCTCAAAATATCTTTCCCAATCAAATGAATATCAGCAGGCCAGCCTTTTTTAATAGAATCTTGCAATGATGGATTATTCATATCTTGACTTATTGCACTAACATAACCTAGTAATGCATCAAACCATACATAAAAAGTGTGATTTTTGGCATCTGGAACAGGTATTCCCCACGATACATTTGTTCTAGATATTGAGAAATCTTTTAAACCTTTATCTACGAAATTGATAATTTCATTTCTTCTTTCCTTTGGTTGGATAAATGAAGGCTCATTAAT
>QCUW01000030.1 GCA_003210695.1 Prochlorococcus sp. AG-679-P15
TATTATAAATATTTTTGTTACTAGATTCTAAATTAAATCCCAAATCTTTAGCCGTCCATACTCTGATCTCCTGTTTTAGAGAAGAAACATTCCTTATTTTTGACATTGTTTCTTGCCCTAAATAGCAACCTTTGTTGAAATCTATAAGATCTGCCAAACCTAATTCAAGTGGATTGTTTTTTCCATTTATTTCCTTATCTAAAGAGGGTATGGCCTGATTAATCTTCCATAGTTGCAAATCATTAGTATTCATACTGTTAGGATTATTCTTATACAAAGCATATTCTTTGTCTTCATTTTTTAAAAACATAGGCTGATTAGTTCTCCATGAATTAATATCATCAACTTCCTGAATTCTGTTAACTGAAAAGGTCTCACTCAATGAGACATCATCAGAGGGGAAAATAATATCATTAAAGTAATTTCTAATTTCACTAGTATTTCCAACAAAGACAATTACTTCTAATTGATTTTCTAAGCAATTAATCTCTAGTAATGACTTTAAAACTCCATTTGGGGATAACCAGCAAGTTTTTAAAATCTTATTTTTTAAATCAAAAACATTTCCTGTTGTTATTCCATTTAAAAATCTTTTACTATCTTTTCCCAGAATAGTAAAGCAATCAAATTTCTCAAGCCAAATTTGTTTTTTATTTTCTTTGGTTTTTGACATTATTTAGACAAAGTCTTTTATTGAAAACAAGCTTTTCAATTTTATATTTTGTTCTTTTAAAGCTTCATATCCTCCCTCTTTTCTATCAACAATAGACAAAACCTCATTAACCAAAAAATTATTTTCTCGTAACTTTTTAATTGCCTTAATAGCTGATCCAGCAGTAGTGACAACATCTTCTAAAACAGTTACTACAGTTCCTTCATTTAAAGTAGGTCCTTCTAAACCAGCCTTTGTTCCATATGCCTTTATTTCTTTCCTAATAATTAAAGCATCTAAGGATTGTCCTTTAGATGCAGCTGTTACGATTACACCACTCACCAAAGGATCGGCCCCTAAAGTCAGCCCAGCAACAGCTTTTGAACTTGGATCCATTAAATCTAAAAACAAATTACTAATTAATTGCAAACCTCGACCATTTAGTGAAACAGGTTTACAGTTTAGATAATGGGCACTTTGTTTGCCAGATGCCAAAGTAAAGTTGCCATATTTATAAGATTTTTGAATTAAAAGTTTTAATAAATTCTCCTTATTTAAAAAGTAATTCTGCGAAAAATTGTTCATTAATAGAAGATCTGCTTATATTTCAAGATTAGGAGAAAAAGAAGAAATCTCACAAAAACTTACTAAGTTAGTGCTTTTTGAAATATTATTTTTATATTGTATATAGAATCCATGTAATCAATTATTACTGAAAAAATCTGGGGGTGTAGCAATCTGGTGAATGCACCAAACTCATAATTTGGCTAAGGCGAGTTCGATCCTCGCCACCCCCATAACTAAATTGTTACCGAATGCAAATAACTTTACTAATTTTACTTTTGATATTTCCAGCTTTTTTTGCTGCAAGTGAACTATCATTTTTATTAATAAGGCCAAGCAAAGTTCTAAGACTTATAGAAGAAAAAAGAAAAGGAGCATTATCAATTTTAAAAATTCAAAAAAGATTCAGATCCTCCCTAATAGCCTCTCAATTTGGGGTTACCATTTCACTTATAGCGGTTGGTTGGTTAAGTAGAGGTTTGACCAATCAATATTGGAGAGAAAATATTTTTTCAAATCGAATTTATGATCTTATATTTTTTTTATTATTAGTACTTGTCGTAACACTAATTTCGGGTCTTATTCCTAAAGCATTAGTAATTAATAATCCAGAGTCAGCTGCTTTAAGACTAACTACAATTTTTGATGCTGTTCGCAAAGGAATGCAGCCTATTGTTTCTTTAATCGAATTTTTTGCAAGTGCTTGTTTAAGGTTATTTAATCTAAACAACAAATGGGATTCTTTAAATTCAGGTTTATCGGCGGGTGAATTAGAAACGTTAATAGAGACAAATAATGTTACAGGATTAAAACCTGATGAGAAAAATATCCTTGAAGGTGTTTTTGCTTTAAAAGATACTCAAGTAAAAGAAGTAATGATTCCAAGATCTGAAATGGTAACTTTGCCAAAAAATATTACCTTTGCTGAACTTATGAAACAAGTTGATAAAACAAGACATGCACGTTTTTTTGTGATAGGTGAATCACTAGATGATGTTTTAGGAGTTTTAGATTTACGTTATTTAGCAAAACCAATCTCTAAAAGTGAAATGGAAGCGAATACATTATTAGAACCTTTCCTCTTACCTGTTACAAAAGTGTTAGAGACATGTTCATTGGCAGAGATATTACCTTTAGTTAGGGACTATAATCCATTTTTGCTAGTAGTTGATGAACATGGAGGTACTGAGGGACTAATAACTGCAGCTGATCTTACTGGAGAAATTGTTGGAGAAGAAATGCTGAATAGCAGGCCATATTCTGATATGAAAATATTGGATAATTTGTCCAAGAAGTGGTCGATTGCTGGTAAAGCAGAAATCATAGAAATAAACAAAAAGTTAGGATGTTTAATTCCAGAAGGAGCTGATTATCATACACTCGCAGGATTTCTTCTTGAAAAATTTCAAATGGTGCCAAAAATTGGTGATAGTTTAGATTTTAAAAATATTAAATTTGAAATTATTTCAATGTCAGGTCCCAAAATTGATCGTGTAAAAATAATTTTGCCAAAAAGTCAAAATTAACATCTTATGAAGCATAATAATTAAATATACATGGATTATTAGATATGAAACCAACCTCATCCTCAGTAAAGGTTGGAGTCATTGGAATTGGAAATATGGGATGGCATCATGCTCGAGTGCTTAGTTTGTTAAAAGATGCAGATTTAGTTGGAGTTGCTGATCCAAATGAGAATAGAGGTAAGTTAGCAATTGAGCAATTTCAATGTGACTGGTTTAAAGATTATCATGATCTAATTTCTAGAGTTGATGCAATTTGCATTGCTGTCCCTACACTACTTCATCACAAAGTAGGCCTAGATTGTCTCAAAGCAGGTGTTAATGTTCTTATTGAAAAACCCATCGCAGCTAATGAGTTAGAGGCAAAATCTTTAATAAATGCTTCCAAAGTTAGTAATTGCCTTTTACAAGTTGGTCATATAGAAAGATTTAATCCTGCTTTTAGAGAGTTAAATAAAATAGTGCAAAATGAAGAAATTGTTGTTTTAGAATCGAGGAGGCACAGTCCTCACGCGGACAGAGCAAATGACGTATCAGTAGTAATGGATTTAATGATTCATGATATTGATCTAGTTCTTGAATTAGTTAACTCAAAGATACAGAAATTAGCTGCTGTCGGAGGAAGAAATAGTGATGGGTTAATAGATTATGTAAATGCCACTTTAGTTTTCAACAATAATATTATTGCAAGCTTAACTGCTAGCAAAATGAGTCATAAAAAAATAAGAAGTTTAAGTGCACATTGTCAAAATGGTCTTGTCGAGACAGACTTCTTAAATCATTCTCTACAAATCCATAGAAAAGCACATGAATCTTATACAGCCGAACATGGAGAGTTAGTTTATAGAAATGATGGATATGTTGAAGAAGTAAGCACAACCTCTATTGAACCTTTATACGCAGAATTAGAACATTTTCTTAAATGCGTACAAGGTAAAGAATCTCCAGAGGTTGATGGCGAACAAGCTTCAAGAGCATTAAAAATTGCAGATTTTATTGAGTGCGCAGTAGAAAATTCTGGTGATGCAATATCACTTGAAATACCTATCTAATTTATAAATAGTATTTTTATTTAAATCCAACTGCAGCTTGCCAAACAAACACTAATAAAAAGAAAAATAAAGGTATTAAAGGAAGAACATCAACTGTTGGAGCGAAAGCCTTATATGCCTCAGGCAATTCAGCGAATGTATTTAAAAGAGTGAGCACCTATTTAAAAATTAATTAATTCTCTCAAGACCTTACCATGTATGGTGGGCAATAGAGGATTTTTTCCAAGGAGCGAAATCTATTGTAAAACAATTATCTTTAATTGCTGCAGTAATTGCATTTGTAAATCGTATTAGATGAGAGATATTATGAATACTAATAAGAGTTAGGCCTAGTATTTCATCATTTCTAACTAGATGATGCAAGTATGCTCGAGAATAAGATTTACAAGTTTCACATTTACAAGTTTTATCTATTGGAGAAAAATCATTTTTAAAACGAGCATTCCGTATATTCCATCTTTCATTATTAAAAAATGCAGTCCCATGTCTTCCCAGTCTTGTAGGCAAAACACAGTCAAATATATCGAATCCTTTAGCAACAGCTATAGAAATTTCTCTTAAAGAGCCAATTCCCATTAAATATCTTGGTTTATTTAATGGTAAGAATTTCGGGACGTAATTAATTACACTATGTATTTCTTCGACTGCCTCTCCAACACTGACACCTCCAACAGCTATTCCAGGCAGATCAAAAGAACTTGTGAATTTTGCGCTATATTCTCTTAGTAATGGATACTTACCACCTTGAACTATTCCAAATAATGCTTGATTTGATTTCTTATGAGTCTCAACACATTTTTGCAACCATGAATGAGTTCTTTTTAAAGAGTCCTCGACATCATTTTCGTTAGCTGTGTGCGGTGGACAATGATCAAAAGCCATGGCAACATCAGAACCAAGGTCCATTTGAATCTGCATTACTTTCTCAGGTGATAAAAATACATGACTACCATCTCTTGGATTTTTAAATTCCACACCTAAATCAGAAATATTATTTAATTTTGCCAAACTAAAAACTTGATATCCACCTGAATCAGTAAGAATAGGCTTGGGCCAATTCATAAACTTATGTATTCCGCCAGATTCTTTAACTAGTTTTTCTCCAGGTTGCAGATGAAGATGGAAGGTATTTGAGAGAATCATTTCTGATCCTGTGGAGGTTAACTGTTTAGATGAAATTCCTTTAACCGTTGCCAAAGTACCCACAGGCATAAATCTTGGAGTATTTACCTGACCATTTGGGGTATGAAATATACCAGTTCTTGCCTCTGTATTACTGCAATTCGATTTAATTTCAAATTCAAACACGATAATTTATAAAATTTTTTGATCCTTTTTTATTAATCTACCCTATTATTTAATATTGAATCTATTTTTATCTCATCAAAAAATATTTAATAAAAAATTTGGCAGGATCTTGGATTTTCTATACGACATTTCCAAAGATACCTTTAATTAATCCCGAATTTAAAAATATTGCGCAATTTGCACCGCTTTTGGGATTTTTTATTGGAACAATACAGAGTTATATTTTTATTTTTTTAAAAGCAAACTCTTGGTCCATTTATGCATCTGCATTAATTTGTTTGGCTTCAGGATATTTAATTACTGGGGGTCTACACCTCGATGGTTTGATGGATACCTTCGATGGTATCTTCGCGGGTAAAAAGAAACGTTTAAAAGCTATGAAAGACAGTAAAGTTGGATCCTTTGGCGTTCAATCTTTAGTTTTTATAACTTTAATTCAGATTGCTTGCATACTAAAAATACAAAACCAAATAATTATTGTTTTGCCAATGTGCTTATTTTGGGGAAGATTTTCAAATTTATTTTTTATAGAAAAGTTTAAATATATAAGTTATAAGAAAAAATCTTTTAGTCACAAAGAGTTTTGGAATGGATTGAAAAAAGAATCTTTGATTTCCATTCTTTTTCTTTTAATTTTCATAGTTTACCAATTAGTTTCAATTACTTCCCAAGCAGTATTAATTAAATTTTTATTTCTAATTCTTATAGGTATTTTTCTTAGTTATTCTATTCCAAACATACTGGGGAATAAAATTGGAGGCTTCAATGGCGATGCGTGCGGTGCAAGTGTTGTCCTAGTCGAAACTGCGATGTTATTTATTAATGCAATTCTTTTATAGGAAGTTCTAAATAGAAAATATTTGTCTTCTTTAGATTCTTTAATTCCTTAACATCATTTATTGAGGAGTTTTCAATCAATCTCAACTCTCCTCCAATTTGTTTTGCTAATTTCCTCGCCAAAAAAAGTCCCACACCAGTGCCATCTTTCTTCTTGGCAGCAGATCCTCTAAACCCTTTTTGAAAAATTTTCTCATTTTCAATTTTGGTTATTTTTTTACCATCATCAAATATGCATAGGCCTTTACTCGTAATGGTGATTCCAATCTCAGCATCTTTTTGGGCGTATTTAAAGGCATTTTCTAATAAATTGGCCACAATTTCAGCAATTACAGCATACTTAGCCTTTAATGGCGATAAAGTCCAATCTGGCCAAAGAGAAGGTTCAGTCCAATTTCTATTCTCTAAGTTCGCATTAGCTTGACCCCTTTCTAAAATTGGCCTCAATAAACTCTGGACAGTTATTAGCTTTTTATTATCTAAATTTGGTGGTAGTAATAATCTTTCTTCTCCAATTTCTAGAGGAAGTTTAATAGGTGAATTTAATTGAGCAAAAGAGTCCATATATTGATTAATTTGTTTTTGCTCTATTATCATGCGTTCTACTATTTCAATGGAGTCATCATCTGAACCAAGTTTTTTTATTAGTAATTTTGCATATGTCCTAAGCGCAGCCAATGGATTCCTCAATTGATGGATTATGACATTGACCTGATTTTTTAAATAATTGATTTCTTCATTTTTATTTTGACGTTCTAATTCGATAGAAACGCATTTAGCTAAAGAAAGTGAAAGTGCTTTTAATCTAGAATCTAGAGATATCGGCCAATTCCCCCCTTTTAAATCAGTTTCTACCCTAATGACACCAAGTAGGATATCATTTTCTTGAAGCGGATACCATCTTCTATTAGGGGAAGAAACTTTTAGTGAAGGATCATCTTCTACTGATATTAGAAGCCTATCAATCTGTGGCCATTGACCAATCATTTCAAAAGATGCTTTAGTTCCTTGTTCAGCTGAAGCAAGATACATAACTAAATGAGTCACTCCCATTGAGCAACCAAAACTCTCTAGCTGTTTTATGATTAATTCTTCAAATTTTTTTGAGAGCTTCATAATTAGTGAAATTTTTAAAAAAATTTGAAAAAGGACTTGTAAAATATGAAAAAAGTATTAAGATATATAAAGAGGTCTGACTTTAGCCAGCCTTAAATATGAACTTTTAATCATATTTTAAGCTACATCAGGGGTTGATGGGTCCTCTATGTAATTTAAGTGAATTCAAAATCACAGATATAAGATTAGTAAAAATAAATAAGGCTAATCTCATTAATAATTTCAGGAGTACCAATCAATGTCAAAAAAGAGAAAAAGAATCAGCAGAAGAAGGTTGGCTGGCCAAAGAGTAATGGCACATGTTCCTATATATCATATCGAAACCGGCAAACATAAACCAGTTACAGCTGCAAGAAGATTCATAGCTGAAAATGCGTTATCTGCCCCTTCAGTTTTCAATGTTCGAAGAAATGAACATACCACTGACAGGTTTTTTTGGGGTGAAAAAGGTTTATTTAGCGCCCAATATGCTGAAGAAAATCATTTTCTATTTCCATCACTAAAAGTCGTAGTTGAAGGAATTGGTGAAGAAAAAATATTTGAAGGTCTAGAACTTACTGCCGATGATTGGGAAGAGATTGAAGAATACGAATATGCTTTCGTTTAGAAAATATTTTTTATATTTGAACTTATAAAATCAATTAAATTTGAATCAATTTGATGGAATCCATCAAATTCTAGTAATTCACAAAATTTAGAAGACTTACTTTTAACCCTTTCATGAATAATTCTTGAAGTATCTATAGGCACCACGTCATCAAATAAACCATGACTAACAATTAATGGTGGGCATTTTTCTCCTGGATCCCAGTTTGGGTGAGGATAACCACTACAAGCAACAATTAGTCCTAAATTTAATTTAAATCCTGCATCAATTGCCATAGCTCCTCCCTGAGAAAAACCTAACAGAATTGTTTTCCCAATTGAAATCTGATCAGTATCAAATTTTTTTAATGTAGCTAAAAGTTTATTTGCTTCGAACTCAGCCTCCTTCCAATCATGTGGGTATAAATGATACCACTGTCTTCCCCGACCACTTGGATGTAATCCAGGAGCTCTCAAAGAAATTACCTCAAAATCAAGGTTGATTTTTTCTATAATCTCCTTTCCAAGCGTTAAAAGGTCATCTGCATCAGCTCCCCAGCCATGTAGCAAAATTATTCTATGAGTTGCGGTTTGAGAACTAATCGAGACAAATTCATGATCAATATCGTATTTCATGTTTATATTCTTAAGTAAGTAAACTTTTCAATAATGTCACCATTAGCCCTAGTAAGTGTCTCTGATAAAAAAAATATAATCCCATTTTGTAAAGAATTGGTAGAAAAATTTAATTATAAAATTCTATCAAGTGGGGGCACTGCTAAACATCTAATGCAGGCAAAAATTCCAGTTATTAAAGTCGCAGATTTTACTAATTCTTCAGAAATCCTTGGAGGAAGAGTTAAAACTTTACATCCAAAAATCCACGGAGGAATATTAGCCAAAAGAACAGATGAGGAACATAAGAAAGATATAGAAGCTTACGATCTTGAATTAATTGATTTAGTAGTTGTCAATTTATATCCTTTTAAGAAAACTGTTGAAAAGGGATCTAAATGGGAAGATGCTATTGAAAATATTGATATCGGAGGACCATCAATGATTCGTTCTGCAGCTAAAAATCATAAAGAAGTCTCCGTTTTAGTCGATCCAAGTCAATATCAAGAATTTCTTGAAGAAATTAACAAAGGGGAGGCAGATGAATCATATAAAGCAAAATTAGCCCTTGAAGCTTTTCAACATACAGCTGACTATGACACTGCGATATCTAATTGGATAAGAAAAGAAAGAGGTTTAGAATCTTCCAAATATATTGAATCTTATCCACTAATCAAAATCTTAAGATATGGGGAGAATCCTCATCAAAAAGCTTTTTGGTATGGTTTAAATCAAATTGGATGGAACTCAGCAGAACAGTTACAAGGGAAAGAATTAAGTTATAACAATTTATTGGATCTTGAGTCGGCACTTTTAACAGTTTTAGAATTTGGCTATGAAGAAAAAGATGAACTTACAACAGACACGTTTGCATGCGTTATTTTAAAACACAATAATCCTTGTGGTGCCTCTATAGGTAATTCAGCCTCTCAAGCATTTTTGAATGCTTTGAAATGTGACTCAGTTAGTGCATTTGGAGGAATAGTTGCTTTTAATACAAATGTGGACAGCGAAACTGCAATTAAGCTCAAAGATATTTTTTTAGAATGTGTCGTAGCTCCATCTTTTAGTGCAAAGGCTTTAGAAATTTTAAAAATCAAAAAAAATTTAAGAATTTTAAAGTTTTCAAAAGATCAAATCCCAAAGAAGAAGCAAACTTCTACTAAATCAATCATGGGAGGATTACTCGTTCAAGACATAGATGATAGTGAAGAAAAAACTGAAAGTTGGATTTCAGTAACTAAAAATGCTCCAAGTGCAGAGGAATATTTAGATTTAAAATTTGCCTGGAAAATTTGTAAACATGTTAAATCTAATGCAATTGTTATTGCAAAAGATCAACAAACTCTTGGAATAGGAGCTGGGCAAATGAATAGAGTTGGTGCTTCAAAAATAGCTTTAGAAGCAGCCCAAAAAATTGGGTTCGGAGGGGTTTTAGCTAGCGATGGATTTTTCCCATTTGCAGATACTGTGCAACTTGCAGATAAATATGGAATAAAATCTATAATTCAGCCTGGAGGAAGTATAAGGGATGAAGAAAGCATTAAAATGTGTGATTCAAAGGGAATTTCAATGATATTCACAAAAAAAAGACATTTTCTTCATTAAATTAATTTGTCTTGGGATAATAAGTTATTTTATTAGTCTTACGAAGTAAAGCTAACCTTCCAGGTCCTGCACATAAAAAATAAAGAGAAATCGCTCCATATATAAAAGAAAGTTCAAAAGCATAATTATGACCTTCAACTACTGCTAATGGAAATCCCTCTAAACCTGTATCTAAAAAGTGAAAATAAACAGCAAATGCCATTGTTGAAAACAGACCAAGTGAGCAAAGTCTTGCAAAAACTCCTAGAGCCAATCCTAATGGACAAACTAATTGAGTTATAGCAGCTCCAAAGGTCCAGATTACTGGATCACCAGGTAAAAAAGGAAAATATTTTCCCACAACAAATTCAGCAAATCCTTGAGGATCTTGAAGCTTCTCTAGACCGTGATGAATCATTAATATACTAAATCCAAACCTTAAAATAAAAATTGATAATTCACCCAATATATTGACTTCCGAATTTGAAGAAGGATTAGATACGACAACCTCCACTTTTTGAGGAGCCTTTGAAGCATTTACTTTAGCTGTTTGATCTTGATTAGATTGTGCTGTGTCTTCCATACTACAATTTTTTCTATCATTCTAAATAATAACTTAGATAGTTTGGAAATATAAACTTTATAAAGTTAAAAATTAAGCAAAAAAATTAATATTTATTTTGTAATGGCAATTAATTTTTCAATAACATCAGCAACTATCTTGTCAGGTGTTGAGGCTCCTGAAGTAATACCTATCTTAATTTTACCATCTGGAATAAAATTCTTTCTCAAAGTCAATTCAGATTCTAGAGGTTTATGACAAATAGAATTATCCTCAACAGAAATTCTATCTGATATATCAATATGAAAAGACTCAATGTTATTGGTTCTTGCAATCTCCTGTAAATGAGTAGTATTTGAAGAATTAAAACCTCCTATGACTACGAGAATGTCCAAGTCTTCATTGACTAAAGAAAACATAGCATCTTGTCTTTCCTCTGTAGCATCACAAATAGTATTAAAAGCTAAAAAATGATTATTGATATTTGCTGGACCGTATTTGGCTAACATAGTTTTTTCAAAGAATTTCCCAATTGCCTCTGTTTCACTTTTAAGCATTGTTGTTTGGTTAGCAACTCCTATTCTCTCAAGATGAATATCTGGGTCAAATCCATCTGAACAAGCTTTTGCAAACTTGTTCATGAATTTATTTTTATCACCATTTCCTTGGATATAGTTAGATACATATTCAGCCTCAGCTAAATCAAAAACTACTAAATAATTTCCCGCAAATGATCTAGTAGCAAGAGTTTCTTCATGTTTATATTTACCATGAATAATAGAAGTAAAAGTGTGTTTTTTTGTGCTTCTCAACGGTATGCCAAACTTTAGAAACCCAGGGACAAGTAGTATCAATTATCTGACATTTTTTTTCATGAAGTAATTGCATTTCTTGAACTGTTGCTCCAAAAGCAGGAAGAATTACAACATCCCCAGAGCAGACTGAAGAAAAGTCTTTTATCCCATTTTTTGCAGAAATTATTTTTACATTCATTCTGCTGAGATGATTATTAACCGATGGATTATGAATAATCTCGTTTGTCATCCAAATAACCTCATTAGGATAATGTCTTCTAGTTTCATAGGCCATTGCAACTGCTCTCTCAACTCCCCAACAAAAACCAAAGGATTTAGCGAGTTTTATCTTTAACCTACCTTCTTCAAAACTAAAATCATTTTCTCTTATTGTTGCTATTAAATCACTCTGATAGGATTCTCCAAGAGCCTTAGCACGTTGAGTAGGCGATTCAAAGCCTTTACGGTTATATCTTCCCGAATGTTGTATTGCGTGTTTTATCGCTTGTGTATCCATATTGTAAATACTACATCATTTAAATTAATTTTTAGTTAAAAAAAAAGAAACCTGACATAAGCCAAGTTTCTTAGTTTTATTTTTAATTTAGCTTATTTAGCAGATGCAAAGTCTGGATATGCTTCCATTCCATGCTCTCCAATGTCTAAGCCTTGAGTCTCTTCTTCTTCAGATACACGAATTCCTCCGAATAATCCACCGATTACAGACCAAGCGATCCAACAAGTAACAAGTGTCCAGATAGCATAAGCTGCTGCACCAAGAGCTTGAACAAGAAGTAGATTAATACCACCACCATTGAACAATCCCATACCTGCTCCATCTCCTTGAACTGCAGTTCCCCAAAGACCAATTACGAGAGTACCCCATACACCGCAAACTCCATGAACAGAGAATGCACCAACAGGATCGTCAATTTCAGCTGCATCAAGTGCTGCAACAGAGAATACAACAATAATACCCCCGACTAGTCCAGCGAACCAAGCTCCTGAAAGAGTCATATCACCACAACCGGCAGTAATACTTACCAAACCAGCAAGAATACCGTTGATGATCATTGTAAGATCAGGCTTTCCTGAAGTTAAAGTAGAAACAATAGTTGCTCCAATAGCACCAGCTGCTGCTGCAAGAGTTGTTGTTACAGCGACATATGGTACCCATTGATCCATAGCAAGTTGAGAACCAGGATTAAATCCATACCAACCTATCCATAGAACCAAAGCACCTAATGTAGCAATAGCCATATTATGGCCAGGCATAGCCTGTGGCTTTCCATCAGAGTATTTACCGATTCTTGGTCCAAGAAGCATAGCTCCTACTAAACCTGCCCATGCTCCAACTGAGTGAACAATTGAAGAACCTGCAAAGTCAACAAAACCAAGAGAATCAAGCCAACCGCCATTCCATTTCCAGCTACCAGCAATTGGATAAATAAATGCTGTTAATACAATTGCAAAAACAACAAACTCACCAAATTTAACTCTTTCAGCAACAAGACCAGAAACGATTGTAGCTGCAGTACCTGCAAAAGCAGACTGGAATAAGAAATCAACTGTTGGAACTAATCCAGCATCAGTAACCATATCAGCAGTTACTGTAGGATCAAAAAATAGGCCTCCAAAATATAGCCATCCGTCAGCAACACTTCCTCCGTACATTAATGAGTAGCCAATAAACCAATAAGAGGTTACAGCTAAAGCAAATACGAAAAGGTTTTTAGCAAGAATGTTGACGGCGTTTTTAGACCGACACATACCCGCTTCAACCATAGCGAAACCGGCGTTCATGAAGATCACTAAAATCGTAGCGATCAAAAGCCATAAATTGTTAGCAAGAAAAGCTGCATTCAACTCAGGTAAATCAGCTGCGTGAGCTGAGAGATTAAAAATACCTAAACCAAACAAAGCCAGAGGAACAGTAGCAAGCCACAACATTGAGCGGTTTGAACTGAATCCACGAATACTCCTCAACAGGAGCATAGGTCCGTTAACAAGACTTGCATCTTGAAGTTTGGACCTAGAGCGCCTTTGAGGCGTTTGCAAAGCAGTGGTCATAAATAAAAAATTAGTCTGCAAAAAAACAGGATAACCTGTTTCCTTTCATATATAATTTTGCTCAGAAAACTTATGTATGTCTAGTAGTCGTTTATACCAATTTAATAGTTGCGTATCAAAAAATCTTTGTTAAATTAAGAGAATTTTAGAATTTAAATCAAATTAATCATAATTATTAGTCCAATTTCAGGGGCCTAAATCCTTTCCAAGTTACATGATCTAAATGGAACTCAAAGCAACATGGAATTACTTCCATCCCCTCACTAGTTGATTCTCTCAAAAGCTTCCCATACAAAGGGTCTGATTCATCTCCGGGAGCAAAATAATCTACATCTTTTCTAGTAATACAAGGAACTAAAACACTTTTACTTTCAGGAATTAAAGCTTTTAATTCTATTAAATGTTTTTGTCCTCTTTTAGTCTCCGTATCAGGGAAAAGAGCTACATTATTTTTTGTCCAAGTGGTATTTTTAACCTCAACATAAATGTTACGATTATCAGGATTTGAAGATTTTGGAGTTAAAAGAAAATCAATTCTGCTTTTTTTATCTTTCCCGTAAGGGACTTCAGACTTAATTTTAGTTATATCGCCAAGTTTATCTTTGAGTAAATTTAGTTCAATAACTTTTCTAATCAATTTATTTGCGAATAATGTATTTATCCCAACCCAAACTTCTTTATGATTATTTCCTAATACTTTTACTTGTTCCCAAGTCCAAGGAAGCTTTCTGGTAATAGAAGGAGAAAAGCTAATCCTTACTTTTGCCCCCTCTTTTAATAGTCCCTTCATAGGGCCTGTATTAGCACAATGAGCAGTAATTATTGTCCCGTTATAAATCTGAATATCTGCGAGAAATCTTTTATATCTTTTAATTAATACACCTTCAACTAATGGTTCAAATTCAATTATTCGATCATTCATAAAGTTTGAAGTTTATTAAAACAAAATATAATGTAATCTAGATCCTCTTGAAAAAGTTTAAATCAATATCACATGTATTCGATTTTAAAAAATAATTTGGTTTCAATTTCTTTTGCTACATCTTTGAGTAAAGTGGCTGGTTTTGTAAGGCAAATATTTATAGCCGCCGCCTTTGGAATTGGAATTACATATGACGCATTTAATTACGCCTACATAATCCCAGGCTTTATACTTATTATTATTGGTGGCATTAATGGCCCATTACATAATGCTGTTGTAGCCGTCATAACTCCTCTTAATAAACGTGATAGTGGAATTGTCCTAACAAAAGTAAGTATTAAATTAACCCTTTTATTTTTTATACTTGGGTTGATAATATTTTTTTAATTCTGGTTTTCTTATAGATTTAATTGGTCTTAATTTAAGCCCAGAATCTAAATCTGTCGCAACTCACCAATTAAAAATTCTAACTCCTTGCATCCCTTTATCAGCGTTTATAGGTTTAAGTTTTGGAGCTCTCAATTCAC
>QCUW01000031.1 GCA_003210695.1 Prochlorococcus sp. AG-679-P15
ACTCGCATTACCTCTATAATTTTTATCCACTAGAAAAGGTCTAATTGCTCCTTATTTTAGATCGAATTTCAAAACTCAACTCGTACCCCTACCAATTACAACAAAACCCCTACCATTTCCCCTACCAAATTGATGAGAAAATATGAGTATGAATGACAAAGTATGAGAAGGCTAAATTAAGTTTAATTATTGATATATCTTCTATTTTGAAGCTTTAAAATAATTTTGAGAACATATGAGAAGTTATGAGAACCTCTGAGAATATGTCTTGGTACGGAGGGGGTGGGATTCGAACCCACGGTACCCTTGCAGATACGCTAGTTTTCAAGACTAGAGCCTTAAACCACTCGACCACCCCTCCAGGGTTAAATATTTAATTTTAACTTTTAAATTATAGCAGCCGCAAGTAGCAGAAAGGTTTTTAAAATTAGATATTTTAAAAAAAAAATCACAACTTCTTTATCTCATATATTAATAAAGATTTTATGAAATCTTGAGTTTAAATTGGTCACAAAATGGTCACAAAATTACGCTTAAGATAACCATTATTATTTCCTGTTTTTATGAAAATGTATTTGGATTAAGATATTGGAAATTAAAATTATGAAAATCTTTATATCAGATAATCTTTGAGAATTTAACAAGTTAATCTAAACTAAAAGTTTTAAAATTTTAAAAACCACCTTAAATTATTTGATTTAATGCTGCTTTAAGGATAATATTTCTGAATATTTAATTTTGAACAAATATTTTAAATGACTAATAAAAAAAATAATTCATTGTTATCAAACAAAAAAAATTTCATGTTTTATCAGTTGGAATGTTATTTTTGCTTTCATCTTGTGGATTTGGCGGAGGAAAAGTGAGGGTCTTAAATTGTAAAGGTTATGGTCAAGTGGCTTATAACACTAAGTCGGGCAGATTATATGGATATGATAGTTTTAAAGAATCATGGCAATCTAAAAAACTAAGAGAATATACATCAAGAAGTAGTAGTACTGGTGGTGCCAATTTTTCCATGTCCGAAGAGGTTAAGTATGAATCTATTTTCCTTAACGGAAATTTAAAAGTTAAAAAAGAAACTTTTTTTAGCTCTACCTTGGGTCTCAGTAGTGGTAGTGGTACAAAAGTAGTAACTACAGTTATCTATGATGCTAAAAAAGATAAGAAAAACTTTAAAGTTAAAGGATATGATAATAAAATTTATACTTGCAAATTAGATCCACAAAAAAAATTGGTTACTCCTAAATTTGAAATATATAATATAAAAGGAGGAGTGAACTAGAGGAATTAATTTTTAATTTTAGATTTTTAATGCAGTCTTTAAATAATATTTGGCTATGGCTATTCTCTAAAAAAGGAAGATTAGAGCAAATAACTTCTGACGAAATTGAGATGTCAAAGAAAATGTCTCCAATAAGAGCGGATGAGTATAAAAAAGCAAGAGGCTATACAAGAAAAGTGCTTTCAAAAATCTTTAAAATCAATCCTTTGGAAATTCCTCTTAATGCAATGCCTGGTAAACCCCCAGAATTATTAGGTAACAAAGGATTTATCAGTTTAAGTCATTGTGAAGATGCTATTTTAATTGGATGGTCCCCTAGAAAACTTGGAATTGATATTGAAAGAAAGGACCGAAATATAAACTTTTACAATTTGATGAAAAAATACTATTTCCCAAGGGAAATTAAAAAAATTAATAATTTTAATTACGAAAATCAAAAATTAGAATTCATAAAATATTGGGTTCTTAAAGAGGCCGCGATAAAATGGCAAAGGGGAAACATAAATAAAGATATAAAAAATTGGGAAATCAAAAATAATAATAAAAAAGCTTTAAACTTAAGCTTAAAATTGTCTTTAAAAACTCAAGTTATTGATTATAAATTTTGGTATCTTGGTATAACTTATGAAAATGTTTTGAATGTTAAGGATCCAATTTTATTTAAAGATTTTTCGATTTAATTAAATGGCTTAATAATTTTCAAATATATAAATTGTGGGTATTTGTAAATCTTTTTTAGATAAATTATATTTCCCTCCTCAGTGGCCTCAAACTGTAAAAATCATTATCTAAATAAATTATCCTTCTCAAAAAATTTTAGTAAGAGTCAAAAAGATTAGTCGAATAAATTGTATTTAATAATACAATATATTGCTATGATCCCATCTTTCCAGGTTATTTTTTTTCCTTCTGAATAGGTTCTCCCGTAATAGGAAATACCTACTTCATATATCCTGAATTTCTTTTTAGCAACTTTAGCTGTTATTTCAGGTTCAAAGCCGAATCTATTTTCTTTGATTCTTATGGATTGGATAACTTCCTTTCTAAAAACTTTGTAGCAAGTTTCCATATCAGATAGATTAATGTCAGTGAATAAATTGCTTAAAAAAGTTAAAAACCCATTACCTAATCTATGCCAAAAATACACTACTCTATGAGCGCCACCCCCTTTGAATCTGCTACCGAATACCACATCTGCTTTGTTATCAATTATGGGTTTAATTAATTTTGGATATTCACTTGGATCATATTCCAAATCAGCATCTTGAATTATACATATATCTCCATTTACTTTTGAAAAGCCAGTTTTTAAAGCAGCTCCTTTACCTTTGTTTTTTGGATGAAAATAAATTTTGATGATTGGATTATTTATTCTTTCTAATATTTCTCTTGTACCATCAGTGGAAAAATCGTCAACTATAATTATTTCTTTAAGAAAAACTGAAGCATTTTCTACTTTTTCTATAATCTTGGTAATAGTATTTTTTTCATTAAAACAAGGGATAATTACACTTACTTGCATTTAATTATAATTTTTTATTATATAAAAAAATATACCATTTTTATTAAATAATTAAATTCTTTGAATTTTATATTTTTTTATATCTAGGATATTTTCCTATATTTACCCAAAATTAACATTTTGCTGAAATATACCAAATAAATTATTGCCAACTATTGCAGCAATTATTAAGACAAAGGCAACTATTGCAAAAAGAGCACTTACATCTTTGATATCATAAGGTGTTTTAAATAAAGGTTTTTGCTCTGTCATAATTTCCTTCTTGAGATTCAACATTAAATTATCTTATATCATTCCTTGAGAGAAGTATTGAGTATTTGTTCACTTGACTTAAATTATTGATTCGTTTTATAAGAAAATTAGTCACGAGGAATCTTTATGAAACTAACAACACCTTTTACAATCTTAAATAATTCTTTAAATGATGTATGGAAAATGCAGGATTTTAATTATCAATTACCTAAGAACACTTTCAGTGAATACTGGGATGAGGAATGTATTTTGCATCCAACAAATTCTCACTGCAAAATTTTTGATGATTAGAATTGTTTATTTTACTAAATAATTAACCAACAAAAAAGGCCGTTGAAAGCGGCCTTTTTTTTATTGTAATGAGCTTAATTCGTGTAGGCTTTCCCTCTATATATAAGTTCATTGTGCTGTTTCTTAGCAGCGGATTTATTTTGGACATATTTCTGTCCTCTGTAAATTAGAGTCATTAATTTGCTCCATTTTTTCGCTTAAGTCCCCGTTCCATGGCTTAAGTCGATCTGCATCTTGCATTCTGCAAGTTGAACGTTTTGTAGCTGTTGCTACAATTTAAGATTATCATCGCAATATGGTTTTTGTCTAGTTTGAGGTAAATAATGTTTATTAATTATCAATAATGAGTTTTATTTTATTTTTTTCTTTTTAATATCCTTGAAAATAGTACAGGTTACAGTTTGTTCATTTAATCGTTTTATTTTTAATAAACTTACTTTTTAAATGTAAAATTCAAAGGATTATAACGTTATTTTATGTTCTCAAAAAACAAAAAATCTCCTAGTAAAAGAGCTGCCGTTGTTGAAGAAAAACCTTTATTTGCTCAGCTACTTCCATTTGCAAATGTTATGACCGAGAAGGTTCAGGTTGTAAATGCTTTGGCTTTTACTTTAATAATGGGTGTTTCGATTTTTGGGATAGCTCTTTGGAGGCTTTCTGCTTTAACTTAACTATCTAATTTTTTAGAGAATTAATTTCTGATTCTTTGTTATTAATCATTGTAAAAAGCCATTTAGAAGCCAGAGCTCTTGATATGGATCTGTTTTTAAGAAACCTGCAAATGTAAATATGTAGGTTTTTCTCGTTTTTGGAGTTGAATTTTTCTTCAAATTCCAATATCTCCTTTACTGTATTTTTTTTTCTTAGTTCATCAACTAAAGCATGGCTGGATGAATCATTAAAAAAATTACCAATATTTAAGCTTAATGTCATGATCAATTTATAAACCTATTTAAGATTTAGCTACAAATTGATTTTTAAAAAACAAATATTGGCTTTATTTTTAAAAAATTTAATATTTAATTTTTTGGTTTTGCTAGCGGAAGCAAACATTTATCTGAATCACAACCAGCTGGACCAGCTTCAGAAAGCTCTCCTACATCATATTTATTCAGTGCATCAAAGAAATCGTTATTTACTTTCCTTTCAGTTACTTTTTTCTGTAAAGATAAATATTCCTCTTTATTTATAGGTTCAAAAGGTAATCTTGGGAATGTAGCATTTGCACTGAATCTAGCTAGTAAAGCTGCAGAGATATAACCTTCGTTATTTTCTATGGCACTATGAATAACTTTTGCTAAATCTTCAATTTCACTCTCTCTAAATTCAACTGTTGCAGAAGTATTATGTTCCGTATAAAACTTCTGAACTTGCATGTAGAAATCGAATTGGGCAAGGGCAGAAAAATTATTTATATCTATTTGATCTGCTCCTTCTATATTTGCCCAGCTTACCTCTGTTGGGATCTCAACTAGCCATTCAGTACATCTAGGGTCAAATGGATTGTCAAGCAAGCAGCCATTTTCATCTTTGTCAGATTGAGATGGAACAACAGAGTATCCATAATCCATGCAAGCTAATGCAATAGGATCATTCTTTCTGAAAGTTATTCTTCTTAAAAATCTTTGCGCCTTAGGAGGATGCCATCCAGGAGCTGCCCCTGTTAAAAGACTTTTTGTTCCTGCAGGTTGGACTGTTGTACATCTATTAGGTCTTCTGAGATTATGTTTGTCGCAGTATTCCCAAACAGTTTCTTTTACGGTTTTTCTCCATAAGTCTAAAAATTTAGCTTCTTGCTTTTTAAAATCCCTACCTTCTTCGTTATCAGGCCTTCCCGCTTCCCACCATTTTAACCAGGGGGTTCCAAAGGCATGTACGCAGAAATCAAATAATCCTGTAAAACTAACTCCCACAATAGGATCATACTCCCTACTTTTTCTATATCTCTCAACTTCAAATTCATGATTTAGTAAGCATGCAACTGAAAGAGCTGCAGCTTTAAAGGCTTTTTTTTGTTCTTCAATATTTTCCGGATCGATCTGATTTAGGTGAACTTCGGCCAAGTTACAATGAAAATCGTTGCCTAATATTTCTCCGCAAGGATTAAGTCCATATCTACTCATTCTATGATCTAGTTCTTCTTCAGAAAAAGGTCCGTAATTAAGATTAATCCAATTTCTAGCTTCTTCTTTACCTTGTTCTGAATATATTTCTATGAATTCATTTTTGAGATCTTCTTCGTTCAAAATATCTGCATTTGATCTTGCTATTGCTTCTGGCGCAAATTGAATTGCTCCTTCACCTGAATGGAATTGCTTGGTTACAGCATCCAGAATTGTTTGATAAGAGGGCTTTGTATGATAAACCCTTGTATGATTTGCCATTCTAAGAGCGTCCTTTTCGGGATCGATTCTCCAATTACCGTCTTCGTCTTGACTCCATAGATTCTCTTTAGCTGATGCTGCTTCTTTGTCATCAGATGCAAACTGCCTCATACCAGCGCTTCTTCTTATATTACCTGCAACTATTGTTACAGCTGCTTCGTCAATAAGTAAGCAACACTCAACTGTATTGAGCTTTCTACCAATCGCTTTTCCTAATAGAGAAGCAACTCGAGAGTATAAATCCTTTAATTTAATAGGATTCGCCATGCCTCCAAAACCTTTTAATGATTCTCCTGCTGGCCTAATATCTTCTAAGTTAATATGAACGTTAACTTCTTTCTCAAGACTTTCATTGCTTGATGCTTCAAGAAGATATTTATAACTATCTACCCAGCCTCTTCTGCTGTCCCCAACTTTTATAAAAATATCGTTGCCTTTAATTTCTAAAGAGGATTTTTCCTGCCTTTGATTTTTAGGAGTTATTCCTACTTCGCTTACTGATTTAATAGTTATTTTATTTTTTACTATTGGAAGCTTATTTATAAAATGGGGCTCGATTATTGCTCCTGTGCCGCAACCCATCATTGCTAAATCCATCATTAAGGCAAAAGCTTCCCAATCAATTAAATTTGTCGAAGTACAATTATATGCTCCTGAAAAATTTTGGTTTTTATTAATCCATGGAGTCCCTCCGATCCATAACCATCTTCCAGATGGTTGAGCCTTTTGGTTGCTCTGCATTTCTCTCATTAACATCAATTCTTGATCAGAGAGATTTCCTAATTCTTTTAATCCAGATAAATTTCTTTCTCCAACTTCACTCCAATTCTCTCTTTTCCCGGAAACTGTCTTTCTGCTATATGACCTAAAGAAGACAGGATAAGCAGCAGGAGCTGTTTTTGGGAAGTCATCTTTTCTAAGATTATTAGAATTGCTCTCGGAGGAAGCTTTATTTGGTGCAATTGTCACGATAAAAAAAAAGTATGTAAATTTACCCGTAAAGGAAGAATAACTCTACCTGTGGCGTCTGCAACTATTCTTACCACTATTTAACGGTTTGTGTAAAAATATGTTTATTATGAAATCTTTGTTCACGGAAGTTTATGGAAAGAACTGTTGAACCTGAATTAATGGAAAGAGAAGACCAAGTTGATTCTTATGCTAAAGCTGACTTTTCAGAGGGAGAGAATAATCTTATTAGTCAAATTAATCATTACTTGATTAAAAATAATATTCATTTGAGTGAAAAAGAACTGATTGTTGATTTAGGATGCGGACCTGGCAATATTTCTGAAAAGTTATCAACTAAATGGCCTAATGCCAATGTTATTGGTATTGATGGCTCCAAAGAGATGATTCGAATAGCTGAGTTAAATAAAAAGAATTCCTTAAATCGGAGTCGATTAAAAAATTTACGTTATATTTGTGCAGATATAAAAAGCCTTAAATCAAGTGATATTTCTTCCGAAAAAAATATAAGTTTATTAGTCAGCAACAGTTTAATTCATCATATTACTTATCTGGATGATTTTTTTAATTGCATAAAAAGATTATCAAGTGATTTGACTATAAATTTTCATAAAGATCTGAAAAGACCGATTGATATACAATCAGCCTTATATTTAAAAGAAAAATGTGCAGAGAAATATGATGATATATTGACTAATGATTATTACGCATCATTAAAGGCTTCTTATACTTCAAAAGAATTGCAAAATTTTATTTTTGAAAATAAATTATCTTCTTTAGAGGTGTTTGAGGAAGGTGATCAGTATTTAGTCATTTATGGTAAAGTTTAAGAATAGTGGGATTGTTAAAATAAAGTTTAATGAGTTCAAGCACTAAAAATTTAGATAATAAAAATATCTTAGATGCGGTAAACAAAAGGCGAAATTTTGCTATTATTTCACATCCTGATGCTGGCAAAACAACTCTTACTGAAAAACTTCTTTTGTATGGAGGGGCTATACAGCAAGCAGGGGCTGTAAAAGCTAGAGGTAATCAAAGGAAAGCTACTTCTGACTGGATGGAACTTGAGAAACAAAGGGGTATTTCAATTACTTCAACTGTTTTGCAATTTGAGTATGAAAAATCAATAATAAATCTTTTAGATACTCCTGGCCATAAAGATTTTTCAGAAGATACTTATAGAACTTTAGCCGCGGCTGATAATGCAGTTATGCTTGAAGACGCTGCTAAAGGATTAGAGCCTCAAACCAGAAAATTATTTGAAGTATGCAGAATGAGGAAAATACCAATATTTACTTTTTTCAACAAAATGGATAGACCAGGAAGGGAACCCTTTTCTTTGCTTGATGAAATTGAATCAGAGCTTGGTTTAAATACTTTGCCAGTCAATTGGCCTATTGGTATTGGAGAGGAATTTAGAGGAGTTATTGATAGGTTTACAAGAGAGGTCATCTTATTTGATAAGGCTGTTAGGGGTAAACAGTCAAATGAGAAAAGAATTAGTTTAGATGATAAAGAACTTTCAAAATATGTAGAGAAAGAATTACTTGATATTTCCTTAGAGGAGCTAGAGGTGCTAGATGAGGCAGGTTCAAAATTAGAAAAAGAAGAAATTATTAATGGTTCACTAACGCCTGTTTTCTTTGGTTCGGCAATGACTAATTTTGGGGTCAGACCCTTTTTAGATAGTTTTTTAAAAATGGCTCAAAAACCAACTTCAAGAAATAGTAATAAGGGAAACATTGAGCCTGCAAGCGAGGAATTTAGTGGTTTCGTTTTCAAGTTACAGGCAAATATGGATCCAAAACATAGAGATAGAGTTGCTTTTATAAGAGTTTGTAGTGGAAAATTTGAAAAGGATATGTCAGTTAAACATTCTAGAACAGGAAAAACGATTAGATTATCAAGACCTCAGAAAATATTTGGTCAAGATAGAGAAGTTGTTGATGATGCGTATCCTGGGGATGTAATTGGACTAAACAATCCTGGGATGTTTTCTATCGGAGATACCCTATATACAGGGACATATCTTGAGTATGAGGGTATACCTTCTTTTAGTCCTGAAATATTTAGTTGGCTAAGAAATCCAAATCCTTCAGCGTTTAAAAACTTTAGGAAAGGGGTAAACGAACTCCGTGAAGAAGGTGCAGTACAAATTCTCTATGATTTTGATGAGAGCAAAAGAGATCCTATTCTTGCAGCTGTTGGACAATTACAATTGGAAGTGGTTATTCATAGATTAAAAAATGAATATGGAGTAGATGCCAATCTTGAATCAATGCCATATCAATTGGCAAGATGGGTTTCGGATGGATGGCAAGCCATTGATGCATTAGGAAGGCTCTTTAACTGTAAAGTAGTTAAGGATTGTTGGGATAGGCCAGTGATTCTATTTAAAAATCAGTGGAATCTTAATCAATTTATTGAAGATAATGATAGTTTAAACTTAAAAAAAGTTGCACCTGTTGTAAGTGGAGTGGAACCAATTTTTTTATAAAGTCCTAATGGATAATAGAATTGGTTAATCTATAAATATTATTAAAAAAAATTGGATTCTAATAAAAACAAAAATAATCCTGATAAGACACCTTATGAAATATTGGGTGTAAATGAAAGTTCTGATTTTGAAGATATCCAGAAAGCTAGAGATATTAAAGTGAAGGAGGCTGGAGATGATTTGCTACTTAAGGCAAGAATCGAATCATCTTTTGATCAATTGTTAATGGGTAGTTTGAAAGCCAGGCAATCAGGGAATGTTAGTTTCGAAGCTAAAAATGCTTCTAATAAAGAGAAACAAATTAATAAACTCATTAATAATGATTTTCCCCTTTTATCAAAAATAAAAAATCTAAATAAAAACATTAACAATTCAAACGAATATAAACTTCCAAAAATAAACACACCTTCTTTTGATAATCTTTCAATCAAATTGTCTGTTGGAATATTATTCTTAATATTACTTTTAATAAGTCCTGATCCTTACAATAGACTTTTGCTTTCTATCTCTACATTAATACTTACTTATATTCAAATTAAATCAGGAAAAAGATTTATTAGTTCTTTAGGCTGGAGTGTTACATTTCTTTCAATAGGATTAATATTTGGTGGTTTGTTTGAAACTAATTCTTTTATTCAAGAAATTTCTAATAACTCTCTTTCAATTCAAAAAATTCAAAGTTTACCGGCAATGATAATTTTGTGGGTAGGAGTGATATTCCTTTAAATTAATTTTTAATCATCGCTTCAATTTCTTCAAAATTTATTAAATATTTATTCTTACAAAATTCGCAAACTAATTCGGCTTTCCCTTCTTTTTTTAAAATATCTTTTAATTCGTTATTATCAAGCATTTTCATGGCATTTAAACTTCTTTGTCTAGAGCACCTGCATTCGAATCTAACTTCTTGAGTTCGAGCTTTCTCTGAAATTGAATTATCATCAATATCTGGAAAGATATTTTTTATTAATGAAAGAAGGTTATCTTTTGATTTAAATAAGTCTTCACTAAAAGTATTAATTTCTTTACATCTTTCTTCAAGCAGTGAAACTAATAAGGGATCAGTTTCTTTTTTTGGCAAAACTTGTGCTAATAATCCACCGCTACAAATAATATCTTTATTTTGAATCTTTTCCCCAATAAATACAGCAGAGGGAGTCTGCTCAGAATGATATAAATAAGAGGCTAAATCTTCTGCAATATTTCCACTAACTAACTCAACAGTGCTGGTAAAAGGTTCTCCAAAACCATTATCTCTAATAACATTTAAATATCCTGTACCTAATGCCTTGGTGAAATCAAATGAATATTGATTTGTTTTGGTTTTGACTAAATCTAATTCTAAATCTGGATCGCCTACATAACCTCTAACTTTCCCGTCTCTCCCCGCATCTACTAATAATCCCTTTAAAGGACCATCAGATCTTACTCTTAAAGTAACCCGTCCATGCATTACTTTCATCGAACTTGCTAAAAGAAGGGAGGCACTAAAAGCTCTGCCCAGTATGGATGTGGTTAGATATGACAATCCATGCCTCTCTTTAGCTTCCACAGAAGAATCTGTCGTTAACACTGCAACTAATCTTATTCCTCCATTAGCGGCAGTGGCTCGTACAATTTTATCTCCCATGATTTTCCATCAATAATTTTTAATCTTTCCTCTTTCAATATTTAAAATTTTAGAAGGTATTCCCTCAAATAACGAGGGCTCATGAGTAACAATTATTATTGTATTTTTATTTTTGAGATTGAGCACTAAATTCTTAACATCATTTTTCATTGACCAGTCAAGTCCAGCAGTGGGCTCATCGAGTAAAAGAATTGATGGATTTCTCATAAGTTGAACTGCTACGGCTAATCTTCTTTGTTGCCCACCACTTAATTGTTCTGGTGGTTGGGTTAAATTTATGCCAGATAATCCAACTTTTTTTAAAACTCTATCTATATTTTTTTCTCTCAAACTTTTATGGCCAATTTTTAATTCCTTCCCAATTGTTGTTCCTAAAAAGTATCTTTCTGGAAATTGGAATACTACTCCACTTATCCATCTTCTTTGCCTTGCTGAAATAGTTTTATTTTTCCAAGTAATTTTCCCTTTTTGGGGAATAGTTAGTCCACTTATTATTTCTAGTAAAGTTGTTTTTCCTGAACCACTACTGCCGCAAATCAAAATAATTTCATTTTCATGAATACTGAAACTAATATCATCTAGTATTTTTTTATTGCCTGTTTGAGGCTGATAAGTTATTTCTTTTAAATCAAGCATTATTAATTAAGTTGTGGGTATAAATTTTAAACTTTGAATTACTAACTTATAATAACTATATAGCTAAAAAAACTAACAGTAAAAATGAATATTGCATTTAGGGAAGTTGATCCTTTCAATTGCTGGATTTGGATAAAATTTTTTGAAATTCCAACGGAAGCAGAAAAAAATTATTTAGATGGCGTCTTTGATAGTTGGTACGTTCTAGGCCGGTTAGGTGGTTTCAATTCCGAGAATTTACAAACTCATGAAGAGGGTTCCGATTTAAGTTGGATGTCATACGATAATGAGCAAAAAGAATCATCTCTCCCAGCATTAATGCATAATTTAGGTGTCATGGAATATCAAAATCTTTGGTCTAGATGTTGGGTCGATTTTGGAACCTCTGATTCTCTTTCTATCGACATTTTAATAAATTCCTTAAATGAGATATCTAATAATTATGTGAAAATTGATGAATTAATAATTGGGGGAGAAAATAGTGATTGGTCAATTGATGAGGAACATCAAGATTTGGTTTTTAAAGATTAAGTGTTTTAGATGGAAGACTTAACAAGATTAATTATTTCCCATGAAAGAATTGAAAATATTAAGAACAATAATTTAGAACTTTCTAAAGAAGAGGCTCATTATTTAAATAAAGTAATGAGGATAAAAAATGGTAAAGAAATATTTATAGCTAACGGAGAGGGTTCATTATGGAAAGCTATAAAAGTTAAAAATGATTGTTTAGAAATAATTCAATTAAATAGACCTCACTTATTTCAAGAACAAGAAATTTACTTATTAGGAATAGCTGTAGTTATCCCAAAAAGTGGTTTTGAGGATATTTTAAAAATGTGTACAGAAATAGGAATTGATTATATACAGCCATTATTTTCAGAAAGACAGGTGAATAAAAATTTAAATTTTTCGAGAAAACTTTTGAGATGGAATTCAATTATCAAAGAAGCAGTTGAGCAAAGTGAGAGATTATGGAAGCCATCTATTTTAAATTGTGTGGATATTATTGAATGGTTAAAAAGTAGAAATAATCAAGAAAGAGTTTCAATTTCTATAACTAGAGAAGAAACAATATATGACTTAAATCAATGGTTAAGAAAACAGCAAGAATTTGAGAATAAAAAAGGAGGTACATTTTGGAATGTAATTGGCCCTGAAGGAGGTTGGTCCTCTAAAGAAATTGATTTTTTTAATAAAAATAATATTACCTTTGTTAAACTTTCTGACACTATATTAAGAACTTCAACAGCTAGTATTAACGCATCTTCAATTCTAAATCAATGGAGAATTGATTTGCAATTAAGGAATTAGATAAATATGGATTTAATTAGAAATCAATTTTTAGTAGGTTTTTTTATTAATTTCATTTTGATTTATATATTTTGCAAGATTCCTTTGATGACAAAAGGTGGTTGGATTAGTGCAGGAATTTTAGGAACAATTTTGTGGGGATGTTTATCTTGGCAGGGATGGATATCAGTTGTAATTTATCTAATATTCGGATCTCTCGTTACCAAAATAGGTTTTAAATTTAAAAAAGAACAAGGAATAGCTGAAAAAAGAGGTGGGAGAAGAGGTCCTGAAAATGTATGGGGCTCTGCAGCTACAGGATTATTTCTTGCAATTATGACCAAGTTTAATCCTGCCAACGTAGTAATATTTAAAATAGGATTTGCTGCAAGTTTTGCTGCAAAGTTGGCGGATACTTTTGGCAGCGAAATTGGGAAAAGGTTTGGGAAGGATACATATTTAATTACTTCACTTAAAAAGGTTGATAGAGGAACTGAAGGAGGAGTCAGTTTAGAAGGGACATTAGCTAGTTTTTTGGGATCAATATTTATGGCCTTTGTAATGTTTCGTCTATCAATTATTTCTACAAAATACCATTTCATAGTTGTTGCAGTTTCGGGATTTTTGGCCACACTTTCTGAGAGTATTATTGGTGCTAAATTTCAAAATAAATATAAATTAAGTAATGAATTAGTAAATGCTATTCAGACAAGTATTGCTTCTGTTTTTGCTATCTTTGCTCTTTTTTTATATTCATATTTTTTAAATTAAAAATATTTGAAACGACTTAGGATTCCTTCCATTTTGTAAGAATCTCCCAGCTCTTCAGTCTTTGGAAAAGCCAGAAATGACCTTTGGAATTTAGATGAATCCCATCATGAGTAATCCAATTTTTACTCCTTTTATCAGAGTACATTTCTCTAAAAGTAGGAAGAAATGGGACATTCTGATTGAGGCATACTTCCTCCATTCTCCTTTCATAAGAATTACAAAAATCATTTGAGTACCATAGACATCCTGCGAACGGCATTTTGCTTTCGTCAACAGGTGTCAGACCAATAACAAAGACATTTGATTGAGAGTTCATTTCATTAATAAGTCTCTCCAATCCATATTCAAATCCATCTATATCTAATTGATGTCTTCCGTTTTTCTGACCAATTGCTGCAGTGTCGTTAAGACCAACATTAAGCAGGATTGCTTTAGGTTTATTTCTTCTTGTTTCTCCTCTAGATGACCATTCTTTTTCCCATCTAGATGAAACTTTTTCTATCCCATCTCCCCTTACGCCAAGTTGATAAATTACTGGCCCATTTTGGTTGTTGCACCAATCTTTTCTAAGCCTCTCACACCATCCGCCACCTTCATTATCTCCCCATCCATAAACTGAACTATCTCCAATTACAACTAGCTGTTTTGGTAAACTAATCACTATAACCGGAAAAAAATAATTACTTGATTCAACAAATTATTCTTACAAATCAAGTTAAACTATTTTTGATTTTACCATTTATTATTTCGCCAAATATTGCGATAGAGCTATAAGCTATCAAAACTATGGTAACTTCTTGCCATGCGAAGGAACTTAGTGATTCTTGCAATTGCCAACCTAAACCAACACTTCCAATGACCCCAACAATTGCAGTTTCTCTAATAATGATGTCAGATCTATAAGCGCAATATGCTAAGTAACTTTTTGCTTGTTGAGAAAATAAACCTAAAAGCCAACTAAACTTTTTTGAGATTCCTAAAGATTTCATTGCAATATAATTTCTCCTGTCTTGGCTATCTAGATTTGTAAAAAGTAATTTGCTTGTAATGCCAGCGTTGTGAAGACCTAATGTTAAAGCTGCTAAAGATAAAGAAGGATTATTAAAAGTTAATAGAATTAGAAGTATTACAGGTGTAGGTATTA
>QCUW01000032.1 GCA_003210695.1 Prochlorococcus sp. AG-679-P15
GATAAGGGGTACCCTTTTAATGGCTTTAGCTAATCAAGAAAAGCATTTATTACTTTCAACAGGTAATAAATCAGAACTAGCTGTTGGATATTGCACACTATATGGAGATATGAATGGAGGATTATCTGTAATAGGTGATTTATATAAAACTAATGTTTTTAAATTATGTAATTGGCTTGATAGTACAGACTCAATAGAACGAAGGAAAGCGTATAAATTAGAGACAAGAGTGAAAATTATTGGGGATCCTATTCGCAAGAAAGCTCCCAGTGCTGAACTAGCTCCTGATCAATTTGATACTGATTCACTTCCCCCTTATTCTTTATTGGATAAAATTCTTAAGGGGATTATTGAAGAAAAAAAAGATTTACAACTTCTTGAAAAAGATGGTCATAAAAAAGAACAAATTTTAAAAATAATTACACTAATTAAAAAAGCAGAATTCAAACGAAAACAAGCGCCTCCAATACTTAAGTTAAGTAGTCAGTCACTTGGTAATGACTGGAGAGTACCAATAGCTATCTTTAATTAAGATAGCTTATTTTTAAAGGTCAATTTGTTGATGTTATGCAAAGGTCTTCGAATTGATTTAGGGTTAATGCCCTCTCTTATAGCCAGTATTAAACCAGCTGCCTCGAGGTAATTATCCACTTCAATTAGTTTAGGATAATTTAAATTTTGTTTATCAAGATTAAGTATATTTTCATTTTTTACAGAGATTACATTTAATCCTCTTTCGATACCGGATAATACTGCTTCACCTCCTAAGGCCCCACTTGGGACAACAATAGATTCAATTTGACTTGGGTGTAAGGTTAAATTTTCATTTTTATCAGTCAAATCTATAAGATCTGGAGATTCACTTAAGCCAATCAATACTGATGGCAAAAATGTATATCCTATTTCTTCAGAAGCAGCACGAGGATCTAAATTTTCATTTAATTCAATTGGACTTAATGCAGGTGCATGTGCACAGGGAACATTTAGAAACTTACTTATCAAATGACTAATTACAGCCTCCACTCCAGCGATAGGATCAACTCCTTTTCCTTCCCTATATGAATTTGTTTTAATCAAATCTAAATTATCAGGGAATTTAGCTACTATCGCGATTGCAGTTATACCTTTATCTATTAAGATTTCTCCTGCTGCAATTAAAGCATCAGGATTTTCAATTAAACCTCCACTAATACCTTTTGATTCAGAATCAATAACTATGCCTAAAGGTTTTTCTGTTAAAACATAAGAATCAACATCCAGGCCTAACGTTGCCACACAAGCATCTGCGACTTGTAAATGTCTCATTAATATTTCATGTTCAATACTAGAATCAAAAATTATTCCAATTTTCTGCTGTTTTACACTTTTAAGGCCAATTTCTCCTTTGACAAATCTATCTAAGCTATAACCTTCGACATAAAAAATATCTTTATTTTTTTCAGAAAGAGACCCCCCATTCATGACATTTGGATGAGTAATTAAGCAACCACTTGCAGAAGCTAATAATTTTGCAGTAGGAAGGGCATCACCAGCGAAACCACCAATTTCACATCCAATCCCAGTTGGAATAATAAATATTGTTGGTGATACTTCCATTGAATAGATTGATTTATATTATGAGTTAATTGGTTTTGCTAAAACAGCATTAATTCTTAATTTTTTTTTGGAAGAATCTACCGAAACTCTAATATCTACGATAGACCATCTTATAACTCTCCCTTTTTTCATTAGGTTTTGAATGATAAATCTCCTTAAATCATTAATTTTTACTGATACTGGCCAATCTAAATAGTAATCAACTTTTCTTAATTTCATTTTTGATATTGACCAAATTGATTCTTGTATAGATTATCTTCAACTTCATCACCAATAATAATATGAAGATCAGACTTTGGATATGCAACACATAAAAGAGCAAAACCCCTTTCCTTCAAATCATCATTTAAACCCATTGCGTCTTCTTGCTCCACTGATCCAGATATTACCATTGAGGCACAGCTTGTACATACTCCAGAACAGCAACTACTAGGCAATTCAATCCCATTTACCTTAGCGGCAGATATTATATTTTGATTTTCAGGACATAAAAAAACATACGTCTTATTTTCTAATTCAACTTTTATATTATATTCAGGCATTTTCAAGGATTCAGCTAGACTGCCGAACCTCCTACTACTTCTAATATCTCCTGAGTTATAGCAGCTTGTCTTGCTTTATTGTAGGTAAGGTTTAAAGTACTTGCTAATTCTTTTGCATTATCACTCGCATTGTTCATAGCAGTCATTCTGCATGCAAGTTCTGAGGCTGCAGACTCTTGAAGTGATCTAAGAATCTGATTCTGTAAGTACAAAGGTAATAAGGAATCTAATAACTGGTCAGGACTTTGTTCAAAAACAATATCAGAAGGCAATTTCTCCGAATCGTTCTTTTCTATATTGGATTTTTCAACTAATAATTTACTATTTTTTGTAGTTAATCTAAAAATCTCATCATTTTCCTCTGCAATGCCTTGAGGATCTAATGGTAGCAACGTTTGCACAACTGGAGCACAACTGACGAGAGTTATGAATTTTGTATAGATGATCTCTACCCTATCTGAATTTTCTGATAAAAATTCAGCTAAAACCTGATTTGTTATCCCCTCGGAATCTATAACTGTTGGTACTTGTTCTAGCTCTTTGAATGTACTTTTGATTATATATTTATCCTTCCTATTTTGAAAGTATCCTATGGCCTTTTTGCCAACTAAAATCAAATTTGGTTGGTAACCTTGTTTAAGCAACTCTGCATACCTAATTTCTACCTTCTTAATAATATTGGTGTTATATCCTCCACATAAACCTCTATCGGCAGTTATACAAACCAAAGCAATTGTTTTAACGTCTCTTTTTGATAAGAGAGGAGAATCTACAGCTTCAAACTTGACCCTCGATTGAATATTCTCTAAGACACGGGCAAGTTTGTCAGCGAAAGGTCTACTTTTTAGTACTTGATCTTGGGCTCTCCTAACCTTTGCAGCCGCAACTAATCTCATTGCTTCTGTTATTTTTCTAGTATTTTTAACAGAAACAATTCTATCTCTAATTTCTTTAAGATTTGCCATAATACCTCCTTAAAATCAATTTAAACTGTTGCAAGCATTGAGGATTTAACTTCTTTTATTACCTCTTTTAATGTTGTTTCTAAGCCTTCATTAAGTTTCTTCTCTTTAAGAATTTCTTCAATAAATTCAGCTTTATTTAACTTAAGGTATTCCCTAAGTTCAGCAGCAAATTTAGTTACATCTTCAACAGGAACTTCATCAATAAGACCTTTAACACCTGCATATACAACTGCCACTTGTTCAGCAAGATTTAATGGTGAAAATTGTGCTTGTTTTAACAATTCTCTTAATCTCTTACCTCTTTCAAGTTGTTGCTGAGTAGCTTCATCAAGATCGGAAGCAAATTGTGAGAAAGCCGCTAATTCATCAAATTGAGCTAACTCTAACTTTAATGTTCCGGCAATCTTTTTAATTGCTTTTGTTTGTGCAGCTCCACCAACTCTACTAACTGAAATACCAACATTGATTGCAGGTCGTAAGCCTGAGTTAAATAAATCTGCGCTTAAGAAAATTTGTCCGTCAGTAATTGAAATGACATTTGTTGGGATATATGCAGAGACATCTCCAGCTTGAGTTTCAATAATTGGCAAAGCTGTCATTGATCCACCACCCATATCGTCTGACAATTTTGCTGCTCTTTCAAGTAATCTGCTATGACAATAAAAAACATCTCCAGGATAAGCTTCTCTACCTGGTGGCCTTCTCAAAAGAAGAGACATTTGTCTATAAGCTTGAGCCTGTTTTGTTAAATCATCATAAATAACAAGAGTAGCTTTGCCTTGGTACATAAAATGCTCAGCAATTGCAGCACCAGTGTAAGGAGCTAAATACTGTAAGGCTGCTGCTTCAGAGGCTCCTGCACTTACCACAACAGTATATTCAAGGGCTCCTTTTTCTCTTAAAACTTCAACAACATTTGCTACTGAGGCAGATTTCTGACCAATCGCTACATAAACACAGACTACATCTTGGCCTTTCTGATTAATTATCGTATCTATTGCTATAGCAGTTTTTCCAGTTTGCCTATCTCCAATAATCAATTCTCTTTGACCTCTTCCAACAGGTATCATCGCATCTATGGAAGTGATACCTGTTTGCATAGGTTCATGCACTGATCTCCTTTTAATTATTCCTGGAGCCATCTCTTCAATAAGTCTATTATCACTTGTTGGAATCTCACCTTTTCCGTCTATTGGTTGCCCTAAAGGGTTAACAACTCTCCCCTTCATAGCTTCCCCGACAGGGACAGATGCGATTTTTCCTGTTGATTTTACATTACTTCCTTCTTGTACGCCTAACGCTTCACCCATCAAAACTGCACCGACATTATCATCTTCAAGATTAAGAGCTATACCTTCAGTCCCATCCTCGAATTCTAATAATTCACCAGCCATGACCTGATCTAAGCCATATATTCTCGCAATGCCATCACCAATTTGTAGAACAGTTCCTACATTGCTAACGTTTACAGATTGGTCATAATCAGTTATCTGTTGTTTTAAGATTGAGCTGATTTCATCAGGGCGTATAGATACCATGGATTTAAGAATTTAAGGTTGAATTTTGAATTTACTTGGATAGTGACAAACCAAGCTTTCTAATTTGAGAGGCAAGACTAGCATCAATTACTTTAGATCCTACACTCGCGACGAAACCACCAATGAGTGATGGGTCGATTTTAGTTACAAGTTCTAATTTTTCAGTACCAGCTATATTGATAATTTTTTTGGTAATTAAACCTTTTTGGTCATCAGTAAGCTCGACAGCAGAAGTAACAGTTGCCAATGCAATATTACTATTTTCTCTGTAAATTTCTAAAAATCTATAGAGAATTGAAGTTAAAATCCCAATTCTTTGCCTATCAGCCAATAATTTTAAAAAATTTAGAAGAGAAGAATTAACCTTTCCTGAAAAAATTTCAATTATGATTTTCTTCTTATTATCTTTCTCTAAAACTGGAGAAGATAATGTTTTTTCTAAATCAGGGGAATCATTTATTAAAGAAAGTAGTTGTTTTACCTCCTTAACCATTTCTTCAGTTTGATCATTTTCATTAACAACCTGAAGTAAAGCTTCTGCGTATGGGGTAGTGATGGAATTTAAAAGTGGCATTAATTCATCTCAATATTATTTATGGATTGAGTTACCAAATTTTCTTGTGTTGTTTGATCAAGTCTATTTGGTAGAGAATCTAAAGCTTTCTTGATAGCTAATTCAACAGCTTCTTTACGAAGTTGAGAAATTGCCCTTGAAGCTTCTGAGCTTTCATCAGAGATTGCACTTTGTTTTATTCTTGCCATCTCTTCAATAGCCTTTTTCTCACTTTCCATCCTGATTGATTCAGATCTCTTAAGAGAATCTGCTTTTATTTGACTAGCTTTTTCTTCTGCTAAAGATAAGTCAGTCTTTGCTTTCTCTAAAGCTTGTGTAGCCTTATTAAGTCGATCTTCTGCATCTTTTAATTCCAGAAGAATTCCCTCTCTTCTTTTTTGAAGCATTTTACCTAGAAAACCTGGTAAAAATTTATAAAGGCCAAAAATAACTACAGCCCAATTAAGAACATTAGTTTCGAATAAATTAAGATTTAATCCAAAACCTTCTGTAGCTAGAAGAGGTAAATTCATTTTTCTAGAATTAATCTATTAACAATAAGTTCGCTTAAGTCATCAGCTTGCTTAAAAAGTTGTTCACGAGCTGAAGATGTCTGATTTACTATTTCTAACCTTGCTTTTTCTTTTGAAGCGTTTGCTTCATTATTAGCAAGTTCAAGAGCTTCTTTATAAAGCTTATCAGATTCATTCTCTGCTTCGCTCACAATCTTTTGAGCTTCAGAACGAGCACTTTGAAGCTGACTTAATAAATCAGCTTCTAATTTTTCAACTTCTGAAAGTTTATTTTTGGCATCCATAATATTGTTACTTACAAATTTTTCTCTTTTTTCAACAACGTTGCCTACAGGCTTAAAAAAGAGTGAATTTAATATGTAAGTAAGAACTACTACTTGTATTGCCATAAGAGGCAAAGTGGCATTTATATCAAATAAACCGCCTTCAGTAGCACCAAAAAAATTAAAGGCCAACATATGTTTCAGTTGAAATTAAAAAATTATATTTAAATATTGCTAATAAGAAGTAAAAGCAACATTGACTTTTAGGAAAAAGGATTAGCAAAAAGTAATACTAGAGCCACAACTAATCCATAGATTGTTAATGACTCCATGAAAGCGAAAGATAAAAGTAAAGTACCTCTGATTTTACCTTCAGCTTCAGGTTGGCGGGCAATACCCTCAACAGCACCTTGAGCTGCGTTACCCTGTCCAAGGCCTGGGCCAATAGCGCCTAAACCTACTGCTAAACCAGCAGCTACAACAGATGCAGCGGAAGTAATGGAATCCATAATTTTGAAATAAAGAGCTTAATGCTTGTGATAAATCTTTTTGTCTAACACGCTTGGACATTCTTTTTTTTAAGAATGGGTCTGAATTTTTCAGACCTACGCGATTAAATATTTTGCCAGATTACAGGCTCTTTGTAAAAGAGTCTGAATTTATTAAAGAGAAACTAATGATGTTCCTCCACCGCTTCTCCTATGTAATAAGCAGCGAGTGTAGCAAAGATTAACGCTTGGATTGCACTTGTGAACAACCCTAGAAACATTACAGGAATGGGTAAAACCAAAGGAACTAGAAAAACCAAAACACCAACAACAAGTTCATCAGCAAGAATATTTCCAAAAAGCCTAAAAGATAAAGATAAAGGTTTAGTAAAGTCTTCTAGAATCTTAAAAGGCAGCATTATCGGTGTTGGATGAACATAATATTCAAAATATCTCCAACCCTTATTACTAAGGCCTGCATAGAAATATGATAAAGAAACTAACAATGCCAATGCAATAGTTGTATTAATATCTGCTGTTGGAGCTCCTAATTCTCCACTTGGTAATTTTATTAATCTCCAAGGTATAAGTGCTCCTCCCCAATTACTTACAAAAACAAATAAAAATAGAGTTCCTATAAAAGGCATCCAATCTCTGTAAACTTTTTCACCAATTTGCGTTCTTGCAAGATCTCTGATGTAGTCCCATAAAAATTCAAGTAAATTCTGCAATCCCTTAGGATCATTTTCCATTTTTTTTAGTTCCTAAAGAGATAAAAACTAATAAAGCACCTAATAGGATCCAAGAAGTTAAAAAAACTTGTCCGTGAAGTCTTATATTTCCAATTTGCCAATAAAGATGTTGACCAACTTCTAATGCTGCAAAATTTGTTGACAAGGAGTTTAAGAACATTTTGATTTAAATAAAAATTAATAAATTTTGAAAAACAAAATTTATTTAAGAACGTGAGAAATAAAACAAAAGAGAAGGCTTATAGATAAAAAACCCTATCATTGCTGGGAAAATATCTAAGGATCCTAGCTTGCTCGCAAAAATAAAGAGACAAACTGGAACCAATAGTTGTAATTGAGAAACCCTATTAGATTCTTTCCCTATTTTTCCTATGCTTTTAGCAAGCATACGTAAGTAAAAAATACCAGAAATGGCACCTATAAAAACACTAAAACCAAAAGTATACCCAATTATAATTCCTGTTATACATGCCACTAAAATGGCAATGATAAAAGTAATACCGAAAATTGTTATTTGCAATTTAGTGTAATCATCATTATTTGAAAATAATTTTTGAAATTGATTTGCAAAAACTAATTTTATTTTATTAATGAAAGAATTATCCAGGGAAAGAGAATCATGAACATTCTTACCAGGAAGATGTTCAATCGTTTTTCTATTTGAGTCCACTGAAGTGAACATAATTTAGAAAACCCCCTTTATACTGATTTAAGAAAGTATATAAACCCACGGAATCTATCATGGAGAGGGGCCTTTTTGCTAGGTATTTTTGTTTTAAGTCCTAATTCTTAAGATTTGTGATATTTGATTTATATATTTTTGAAAACCTAAAAATAAATTGATTTTTATTAATCAAAATTTAAAAACTCAAAATTACTTAAAAATATAGGCTTAAGACTTGGCAAAGTAGGGAATTAACGTCTCAATAGTATATCTACAAACTTTAAATTGGAGATAAGTAAATCAGCTACAAAATATAATAGTGATTTTAAAAGAAATAGAACTTTTGATTCCATAAAAAGCCCAAACTATTTTAGGGACAATTTCTTACCTTTGCCTTGGAAAATATGGCCTTATGAAGGGAAAATTTTACTTATTTTGATAGGTATTTGGTCTGTTTTAGGTTTATTTATTTTAGGTTCTGCTAGTTGGTGGGTGGCCAGCAAGGAAATGGGGGATTGGGCTTATTATTTAAAAAGGCAAATTGTTTGGTGTATTCCTGGATTGACTTTTTTTTACTTTGTTTTAAATACAAATATTAGAGATCTTTTAAAAATTTCAAAAATTATTTTTTACTTTTTAATTTTCTTGATAACTTTAACAATATTTTTTGGCAGTACAGTTAATGGTTCTTCAAGATGGTTAATTCTGGGCCCTCTTCAAATTCAACCGTCTGAATTAATTAAACCTTTTTCAATTTTGGAAGCAGCCAACTTGTTTGCACATTGGAATTTAGTTAAAAATAATAAAAAAATAATTTCATTAGGTACTTTTGGGTTTTTAATTTTATTAATAATGAAGCAGCCTAATTTAAGTACCGCAGGATTAACCGGAATTCTTTTTTGGGTCATGGGTTTATGTGGGGGAGTTAAATTTAATTCACTTTTATCAGTAGCTTCATTAGGAGTTTTAAGTGGTTATATTAGTATTTTGAGTAATGAATATCAAAAGCTAAGAATAATATCATTCATAGATCCTTGGAAAGATGCAGAGGGTAATGGCTATCAATTAATTCAGAGTTTACTTGCGATAGGTTCAGGGGGATTATTTGGACAAGGATTTGGTCTATCTACACAAAAATTACAATATTTACCAATTCAAAGCACAGATTTTATTTTTGCTATTTTTGCAGAAGAATTTGGTTTATTAGGATCAACATTATTGTTAGGCTTTTTAGTTCTTTTTTCTTATGTAAGCTTACGAATCGCAATTAAATGTAGGAATAATTATACAAAGTTAGTTGCTATTGGATGCGCAACCTTACTTATGGGTCAATCCATAATGCACATAGCTGTGGCAACAGGAACAATGCCAACAACTGGATTGCCATTACCTTTTGTAAGTTATGGAGGAAATTCCTTACTGTCTTCATTTTTGGTGATTGGAATGTTATTAAGATGTTCATTAGAATCAACTGGCTATATAGGCATGATAAGTGCACGAAAGTCTCTTTATTAGTTAGAATTTAGAGGCTTTAAATTCCTGTTATCGCCTCAATTAATTTATTTATTTCAGAATTAGCTCAAAAGGGTAATCTACTGATGGAGCAAGGGCTTAATAATCCAGGCCCACTTACCATATTTTTAATTTTTACTGCAGGCCTTCTAACAAGTCTTGGTCCATGTTCTTTATCTTTACTGCCAATCACAATTGCTTATGTTGGAGGAACTAAGAATAATAAATTTAAACTTATTAGTTTTTCTGGAGGGGTAATTTTTTCCCTAATTACATTGGGTGCATTAAGTGGATTCTTAGGAAAAATATATGGCCAATTACCATCTTACTACGCAACTTTAGTAGCTTTCATAGCAATAATTATGGGTTTGAATTTACTAGGAATTTTGAAATTCCAACTACCTAATGGACCTGATTTTCAATTTATAGAAGATAAGGTACCTTCTATAATTACGCCTTTTGTAATAGGTGGAGCTTTTGGTCTTGCCTCATCACCTTGCATTACTCCAGTACTAGCTACACTTTTAGCATGGGTATCACAAGCAAAAAACCCTGCAATTTCAATAATTTTTTTGTTCTTTTTTGGCCTTGGTCAAGTAATCCCATTAATCCTTGCAGGAGCGACAACTGAAAATTTAAAGCAGTTTCTAGAACTCAGAAAATATAGCCAGATAATTCCCACTTTAAGTGGGGTATTTTTAGTATCACTAGGAATTTTAAATTTAATTTCAAATTGGATCTAAATGGTTATTTTTAAGCAATTTATTTTAAAGATATCAAGTTTAAGATTTGCAATACTATTAATAATTTTCATTGCCATTTCAAGTGGAATTGGAACGTTTATTCCTCAAGGAAATGATCCACAAGAGTATATTGATTTCTACAATGAAACGCCAATTTTTGGATTTATTAACGGATCCCATGTTATAAAACTCCAATTAGATCATGTTTATACAAGTAATTGGTTTTTATTTTCATTAATACTTCTTTGTATTTCTCTTGCAGCTTGCAGCTTTAAAAGGCAAATACCGTCTTTAAGAGCAGCATTAAAATGGACTGACTATAAAGATGAAAAAAAATTCTACAAACTTCAATTAGTTACTAATTATGAAATAATCCATGATGCAGATCACATTTTAAAAGCTGATTCTTTACTTAGAAAAAAAGGTTGGAGTATTTCAAAATTTGATAATCGCTTGTCAGCAAGAAAGGGCCTAGTAGGAAAACTTGGACCCATAATTGTCCATATCGGGCTAATTATTTTACTGATTGGCTCGGCATACGGAAATTTTAGTAGTCAATCTAATGAACAATTTTTGAGATTAGGGGAAAGTCTAGATTTAATAAATGAGAGTACACATTCAAAAGTAAATATAAAATTAAAAAACTTTTTTGTTGATCGTGAAAGTGATGGGAAACCAAAGCAATTTATTTCAAATTTAGAATTTTTTTCGAAAGAACAAAATTTGAATGAAATAAAAACAACTCAAGTAAATCAACCTATCAGATTCAAAGGTTTGACTATTTATCAAGCGGATTGGTCTATTTCAAATATTGTTATGGAAATTGATAGTGTTCTTTACCAACTCCAATTAAAGCCTATTCCAGAGATAGGAGATCAAATATGGGGTCTTTTAATTGAATTGGGTAGAGATAATAAAAAAAATTATCTTTTAACTATTGATAATGAAAATGGTCCTCTTAAAGTCTCAAATATTGAAGATTTTTCTGAAAGTTTTATTTATATAGATAATGAACCGGTAGAAATAAATTCTTCAACACTATTTTTAAAAAAAATCATTCCTAGCAGTGGTTTAATAATTAAAAATGATCCTTCAATTCCATTTATTTATTTATCTTTTACTCTAATAATTTTTGGAACAATTTTTAGTCTTATTCCCACAAATCAAATATGGATTTTATTTAATGAAAATTCAAATAAATTATTTCTAGGTGGTTTAAGTAATAGAAATCTTCTTGGTTTTAAAAAGGAATTTCTAAAATTATCGGACGAAATAAAGTATTATTAATTTCTTTTCTGCCCACTATAAATATCTAATTTCATAGAAACATTTCCTCTGGGATTAAAATCAGCATTTAAATGAATCCAGTGTGGCGCTGCAGACTTCAAGAGATCATCCATAATTCTATTTACCGCTTCTTCATGTGATATTTTAAGATCTCTATAATTATTAATATAAAGTTTTAAGGATTTCAACTCGAATACTTTCATATTCGGCTGGTAAAAGATATTTAATTTTGCAAAATCTGGATAACCAGAAAAGGGACATTTACAAGTAAATTCTGGTAGTTCAATTGAAATTTCATAAGTTCTTATTTTATTTGGATTTTCAAAGCAAATAATTTTTGACTCTTCTATTATTCTTTCTCCATATAATGGCTTATTAGTCGAATCATTTAAATTGCTAGACGTACTCATTTTTCCAAAAACATATTTACTAAAACTATATAAAAAGCTAATAATTCGCAAAAATTAAATATAAACTTAAGTATTACAAATCAATAAGTCAAAGTATGTAAAATTATGATTTGTATCAACAGTTACAATCCTAGGGCCATTATAAAGGTTTATATGTATTTAGTTTAAAAAAAACTTATGGACATCTGTTTGGTAAATATTGACAATAATTTAAATAAATCTCTACAACCTATTAGTGTTATTGGAATGTTATGGCTTCAGACTCATTTTGAAAATGATCAATGGGAAGCTTTATCTAATAATAAAGTAATAATTACAAAAGAAAATTCTGAGTTATTAGTTAAAGATGCTACAAGCGCTGGGCTAAACATAGAGTCAGTTTCTGGGGTTTCAATGCTGGATGTTTTTCAGAAAAAGAATTAAAATTAAAGTATTCAAGATTAAATCATGAAGAAAATTGAGGCAATCATACGTCCATTCAAATTGGAAGATGTAAAAATTGCATTAGTGAATTCTGGAATTGTTGGGATGACTGTAAGTGAAGTCAGAGGATTTGGAAGACAAAAAGGGCAGGTTGAAAGATACAGGGGTTCAGAATTTACAGTGGAATTTCTTCAGAAACTTAAAGTAGAAGTTGTAGTTGAAAATGAAAAAGTAAGTTCAGTAATAGATGCTATTGCCGAAGCTGCAAAAACAGGGGAAATTGGAGATGGGAAAATTTTTATATCTCCTGTTGATTCTGTCGTAAGAATTAGAACTGGAGACACAGATGAAGAAGCTCTTTAATTAAAGAGTTTCTTTTACTAAATTTTCTATAAATTTGATATTTATCATTGGATTAGACATCCCTGACTTTGTCATCCAAGCAAGATATTCATGATTTCCTGCTGGACCAACTAATGGAGAAGCTAATAGGCCCTTGATTTTCCATTGCGATTCTTCTGCAGCATTAATAACTGACTCTATCGCCTCAATATGATATTCAGCCTTTCTTACAACACCTCCTTTGCATACTCGATCTTTTCCAACCTCGAATTGAGGTTTAATAAGAAATACTCCTTCTATAAAATTTCCTGATAATAAATTACTTATAGGTTCAAAAACTAACTTTAGTGAAATAAAAGACAAATCAGCTACAACAAAATTTGGTAATAAATTTTCTTTAGAATATAAATCTAAAGGCTTTAAATTTCGAATATTTGATCTTTCAAAGAGTATAACTTTGGGGTTATTTCTTATTTTCCAAGCAGTTTGTCCATAACCTACATCTATCCCATAAACCATTTTTGCCCCTTGTTGCAACAAGCAATCAGTAAATCCGCCTGTAGAAATTCCTGCATCTATACAAACTCTATCTTTCACATTAATGTCTAGTTGTTTAAAAGCTTCTAATAATTTTTCCCCTCCTCTTGAAACAAATTGAAGTTCAGTTTCAATAAAAAATTCAGTCCCTATTAAAACTTGTTGGCCAGGTTTATCAAAAATTTTACCATTAATATCTTTTACCTTCCCCGCAAGAATAATACCCTGTGCCTTTTGACGAGTTTCACATAAACCTTTGCTTAGAAGATAAAGATCTAACCTACTTTTTTTAATCATTTTTCCTAAAAAGTTTAAGTTTTAATTCACAATTAGCTATTGAACTAAATTTATATTTTTGAAACATAATTTTTAAATTTTAATGAAAACAAAATACGTAATCATTTATAAAGATAATCCAATCTCATATTTTAGACACTTTGAAAATTACTAAATTTATAAATGCATAAGCTATTAGATTAGAAAATAAAAATTATTCAAATATGTTCAATGGCAAGTACATCTTTAACGTATAGAGCAATTATGAGATTTTAGTTATAAAGTTTAAATTGAAGATATTTTAAAATTGTGATTGAACGTTACACATTGCCAGAGATGGGAAGAATCTGGACTGAAAATGCAAAATTCCAGAGTTGGCTCAAAGTTGAAATCGCAGCATGTGAAGCAAATTGTTCTCTTGGAAAAATACCTGAAGCAAATTTTAAAACGATTCGCTTAAATGCAAAATTTGAAGAATCAAGAATTAAAGAAATTGAGAAAGAGGTAAAACATGATGTAATAGCATTTCTTACAAATATCAATGAATATGTTGGAGATTCCGGAAGATATATTCATGTTGGGATGACTAGCAGTGATGTACTTGATACTGGCCTATCATTACAACTAAAAGATTCTTGTGAATTGTTATTAGAAGAAATCGAAAAACTAGAAAGTGAAGTCAGATTATTAGCGAGACTACATAAAAATACATTAATGATTGGAAGATCGCATGCTATTCACGGAGAGCCAATTTCGTTTGGGTTTAAGTTAGCGGGATGGTTAGCAGAAATATTAAGAGATAAAAAAAGATTATTAACCCTTAAAGAATCTATTTCCATAGGCCAAATAAGTGGCGCAATGGGAACTTATGCTAATACAAACCCCGAAATAGAAAAAATAACTTGCGATTTGCTAGGTTTACAACCAGACACAGCAAGTACACAGGTAATATCAAGAGATAGACATGCAGAATATGTTCAAACAATAGCGCTCGTTGGAGCTTCGCTTGATAGATTTGCAACAGAAATAAGGAACCTTCAACGAACAGACGTTTTAGAAGTTGAAGAAGGATTTACAAAAGGACAAAAAGGCAGCTCAGCTATGCCACACAAAAGAAACCCTATTCGTAGTGAAAGGGTCTGCGGTTTATCTAGAATTTTGAGGAGTTACGTTGTAACAGCTCTTGAGAATGTTCCGCTGTGGCATGAAAGAGATATT
>QCUW01000033.1 GCA_003210695.1 Prochlorococcus sp. AG-679-P15
TTCCTGAATAAATTTATTTATTAAATTATTAGTTTCTTGAGGATTTTCATCATGAGGACAATGTCCGACTTCTTTAATTACATCTAGTCTTTTTATATTTTTATAATTATCTTTCCAAGATTTTGCTTCTTTTAAAGATTCCCATGGATCTTTTTCTCCCCAAATCAATTGAATTGGAGCATAAACTTTTTCGAATAGGTCTGTTGCAAGATAGTCATCAAATAAATTAATAAATCCACGAAATGCCTCTTTTGAGTTTTTTCTTTGGGAAGGTTGATATAAAATTTCTATTAATTCTTCATCGATATTTTTTCCTGAAGGATATGCTTTTTTAAGGATTTGTTTAATTACGGCTGGATTGGCAGCTCTTTCAAAAAGGGTGTTACTAATAATCCTTTTACTCACTAAAGTTTTTATTAAGGGACGTAATAAGTTCATAAATATATCGCTTCTTTTAAGTCTTTTATCATCCATTGTTCTTTGGGCACAATCAATTAAAACAAGGCCATTACAATTTTCTTTGAGAATTTCAGCTGCTTTTAAAGACACAACCCCACCGATTGAGTTTCCTATTAGATAAACAGGGGATTTAATTACCTCATTACAAAAAGTAGCTACCTGACTCCCCCATAAGTCAAAGGAATATTTAACATAATTTTCTTTGTAAGATTCATAATCTAATAAAGCCCCAGGTTGACTACTTTCTCCAAAGCCAAGTAGATCAATGGAATAACAATTATATATATTTCCGAGATAATCTTGATTATGTCTCCAATGTCGTTTTGATGCACCAAAACCATGAATTAATAAAATATTTAAATCATTATTTTTGGATGATATTTTTGATGAAGACCACGATATATCCCAATCTTTCCATTTCCAATTTTCGGATTTTTTAAGAGGCATTAAAAGAAAAAATATTAATTAAACTTTAATTCAAAAAAAAAATATTCGTTATTGATTAATTATTCTTAGTTTAGAAAAATTTTTAGTATATGAAAAAAACAAAGGTTGTTTGTATTGGAGAGGCTTTAATAGACAGAATCAAGAATAAATCCAATCAACAATTCACAGATTTTTTGGGAGGAGCTCCTGCTAATGTAGCTTGTGCACTTAGAAAATTACAAATAGATTCAATATTTATTGGACGAATAGGAAGTGATGAGTTTGGTAAAAAATTTTTAGAACAATTTAAAGAATTACAGGTAAATATAAATTTTCTTCAGTTGGATAGTAATCTGCCTACGCGTATCGTCAAAGTAAATAGAGATAACTCTGGAGATCGATATTTTTCTGGTTTTGATACAAGCTTAAATACGGTTTTTGCTGATGAAGCTCTTGATAGGAATGAAATTAAAAAAGATGTGAAAAGTTTGGAAAAACTTTTCTTAAAAACAAAGTATTTTGTATGCGGAACAATTATATTATCATCTTCAAGATCATATGAATCTATTCACTTTCTGTTGAAAATAGCAAATAAATTTGATGTCAAAATTATAATTGATTTGAACTGGAGAGAGGTTTTCTGGGATTTTGCAATTTCTTCATCAGAAACTAGTAAAAATGAGAGATTCGATTTAATTAAGAATTTTTTGAATTATGCTCATATTTTGAAGTTAGCTAAAGAGGAAGCAATTTTATTTTTTAATAATGAAAATCCTTTGGAAATATCTGAAACAATGTGCAACCGACCTGATGTTGTAATAACGGATGGAGCAAATCCCGTCTCATGGTTTATAAATGGTAAGCAGGGAACCACTAAAGTAATTAATTCATCCTCAATTATTGATACAACCGGTGCCGGTGATTCTTTTTTAGCTGGATTAATTTCACAATTAGTTTCATTTGATTATCCTTCAAATGAATCAGAAATACAAAATTGTGTTAAGTTTGCAAGTGTTTGTGGGTTATTGACTTGTCTCGGTGAAGGTGCGATTGACCAACAACCAGATCATTCAAAGGTTAATGAATTTTTTGGATCCCAGATTTTATAATTTCTTCCTAAATTTTTAGCGTAACTTATTTCTATTTTCCAGAAATTATTCAAAACTGGCTTTATCAATTCTGGCCATTCAATAACCATGATTGCGTCATTTTCTATAGCCTCTTCTTCTTCAGATATAAAGAATTCTTTTGCTATCAAACTATTTTCTAGCCTGTATAAATCCATATGAATTAGTGGAATTATTCCAGAATTGTAATGATGTGATAAAGCAAATGTTGGGCTTGTAATATTCTCTTTAATACAAAGTCCATTTGCAATTCCTTGGACGAATGAGGTTTTCCCTGCTCCAATAGGACCTTGCAGCAAAATTATTGATTTTGGATTTAATCCTAAAGCGAATTTTTTTCCTAATTGGATTGTCTCTCTTAAATTCCCAATAAACACAAAATTACACAAAAATCATTTATAGTTTAATAGATAAGTTTTTTTTTAGAAATGGTTATTGCTGACTCGATTAAAACATCCATACCAAATTATGTTATAAAAAATATTTCTTTATCTGACTTTGGACGTAAAGAAATTAAAATTGCTGAAACTGAAATGCCAGGATTAATGGCACTAAGAGAAAAGTATCATTCTGATAAGCCACTAAAAGGTGCAAAAATAGCAGGAAGTTTGCATATGACTATTCAAACTGCTGTTTTGATTGAAACTCTTGTTGATCTTGGAGCAAAAGTTAAATGGGCTTCATGCAATATCTTTTCAACCCAGGATCACGCAGCAGCAGCTATTGCAGAACAAGGAATTTCTGTGTATGCAAAAAAAGGCGAGAGCCTCGATGAATATTGGCAATATACCCACTACATTTTGGATTGGGGTAAAGACTCTCCTAACATGATTCTGGATGATGGGGGAGATGCAACAGGTTTATTAATACTGGGTAGTAAGGCGGAAAAAGATTTGTCAGTTTTAAATAGTCCTAGTAATGAAGAGGAAATAGCTTTATTTAAATCGATTAAGGCTAAATTGCAAGTAGATAGTAGCTTTTATTCTCGTATTAAGGGAAATATTATTGGTGTCACTGAAGAAACCACAACAGGCGTTGCAAGACTTTATCAATTGCAAAAACAAAATGCATTACCATTCCCTGCTATCAACGTAAATGATTCAGTTACTAAGAGTAAATTTGATAACTTATATGGTTGTAGAGAATCTCTAGTAGATAGTATCAAGCGTGCGACTGATGTAATGATTGCAGGAAAGGTTGCATTAGTAATGGGCTTTGGTGATGTTGGTAAAGGATCTGCACAATCATTAAGGGGACTTGGAGCAATAGTAAAAGTTGCTGAAGTCGATCCGATATGCGCTCTTCAAGCAGCTATGGAGGGTTTTAGCGTTGTCACTCTAGACGACGTTGTTGAAGATATAGATATATTTGTTACTGCTACTGGTAATTATCAAGTCATAACGAACGATAATCTAGTTAAAATGAAGGATGAGGCGATAGTTTGTAACATTGGACATTTTGATAACGAAATTGATGTAGCTTCGTTGAAGAATTACCCGTGGGAAAATATTAAGCCCCAAGTTGATCATATTACTTTACCAAGTGGGAATAAAATTATTCTTTTAGCAGAGGGAAGGCTTGTTAATTTAGGTTGTGCAACAGGTCATCCAAGTTTCGTTATGAGTAATTCTTTTACTAATCAAGTATTGGCCCAAATCGAACTTTTCAATAAGTCAGAGGAATACTCAAAAGAAGTTTATGTATTACCAAAACATTTAGATGAAATGGTAGCTAGATTACACCTAGATAAAATTGGGGCGAAGTTAACAAAACTAACTAAGGTTCAGGCTGACTATATTAACGTGTCCGTTGAAGGGCCTTACAAACCAGAACTATATAGATATTAAATTTGAGTTTAATTTTTATTAATTTACTCAATTCCATACCTGAATATATTAGTAAGGCTGTTGAAACAAATTCAACAATTGCTTATCTTACGATATGTTTGGCGATGTTTTTAGAGAATATTATTCCTCCAATTCCGTCGGAAATAATAATGCCATTAGGTGGTTTTTTTGTTTACCAACAAAAATTAAATTTTTATATTTTGGTTTTTTGGGGCTTGTTTGGAACGATAGCAGGCTCTATACCTTGGTATTATCTGGGTAAATTAGTAAATGAAAAGAGACTTTCAAACCTTTTAGATAAAAGGGGCAAATTTATAGGAATAACTTCTAATGATCTGCTTAAAAGCAAAAGATGGTTTGATAAATATGGTGTTTCATTAGTTTTTTGGGGTAGATTAGTTCCTGGTATAAGAACATTAATTTCAGTTCCTGCTGGAATGGAACTGATGCCACTGAGAAAATTTTTAATTTGGACAACTTTAGGAAGTTTAATTTGGGTTGTATTGTTAGCTTATGCAGGATTTATATTTGGTGAAAATTATCAAATTATTGAAACTTATCTAAATCAAATTAAATATATTGTAAAACCTATACTAATTCTGATTTTTATTTATTTTTTATTTAAGTTTATTATGAGACTTTATAAAAAAAATATATCTTAAAAAGGAATATCTCCAGAGTTGTTATTATTTGAAAAATTACCATTATCTGTTTCTTTCCTTGAGCTTAATAAATTTAATCTATCAACCCTTACAACTGGTTTAAATCTATCTTCTCCTGTATTTTTGTCTTTCCAACTATCAATTTTAAAACTTCCTGTAATACCAATTAAAGAACCTTTTTTTACATAGTCAGCAGCTATTTGTGCTTGTTTGCCCCATATTTCTAAATTAAACCAGTCAGGTTCATCATTTTTACTTATTCTATTGACTGCGAGGGTGAAGTTAGCAACTGTGCTGCCTGATTCAAAATACCTTACATCAGGTTCTCTCCCAGCTCTACCAACCAAATTAATAGTGTTAATTTCCATGAGTTAATTTTTTTTTATATTAATCATTTTTTTTGTTTTTGCTCAAAGTTTTGCAAGCTATTCATAACTAAATAAAAGAATGTTGTGAGGTATAGACAAAATGGATATATTATTTACTTAATAGATTTCTTATTGTGATTTTTAACAGATTTAAATTTTCTAGGGATATTGGCATTGATTTGGGTACTGCCAATACTCTTATTCACGTATCGGGAAAAGGTGTTGTTTTACAAGAACCTTCAGTAGTAGCTATGGATCTTGAAGAAGGAGTTCCTTTGGCAGTCGGTGAAGAAGCAAAATTAATGCTCGGCAGAACTCCAGGAAATATAAGAGCCGTTAGACCTTTAAGGGATGGAGTTATTGCTGATTTTGATGCGGCAGAACAAATGATAAAAACTTTTATTCAAAAATGTAACGAAGGGAGGGGGATTTTAGCTCCAAGAATAGTTATTGGTATCCCTAGTGGAGTAACTAGTGTTGAACGAAGAGCAGTTAGAGAAGCTGGATTAGCTGGAGCAAGGGAGGTACATTTAATTGATGAACCTGTAGCTGCTGCAATAGGAGCTTCATTGCCAGTAACGGAACCTATTGGAACTATGATTGTTGATATTGGAGGGGGAACTACTGAAGTAGCAGTTTTGAGCTTGGGTGGAACTGTCTTAAGCGAATCTGTAAGAATAGCAGGTGATGAACTTAATGAATCAATAGCGATTTATCTTAAAAAAGTTCATAACTTAGTTGTCGGAGAGCGAACTGCAGAAGATATTAAAATAAAAATTGGCTCGGCATTTCCAGATGATGAATTTGATAGTACTTCTATAGAAGTTAGAGGCTTACACCTTTCGTCTGGCCTACCAAGATCTATTTCTTTAACCTCTGGAGAAATTAGAGAGGCGATGGCGGAACCTTTGAGTAAAATTGTTGAGGCTGTAAAAAGAACTTTGGAGCGAACTCCTCCTGAACTAGCTGCAGATATTGTTGATAGAGGCATTATGCTTGCTGGAGGTGGTGCTCTCGTAAGAGGGGTTAGTGATTTACTTAGTCATGAAACTGGAATTTTTACTCACATAGCAGAAAATCCATTATTATGCGTTGTTAATGGTTGTGGATTAGTATTAGACAATTTCAAAAAACTCAAAAGAGTTGTTGATACTCCTGACTTTATACGGAATGCGATTAGAGATTAGTTGAATGGTAGATATTCAACGAATATCAACTAATCGTTGGTGGCATAAAAAGAAGAATTGGGGTTTATTTATATTTTTATTGTTTTTGTTTTTTGCGAGAATATCAAAAGGATCCTTATATAAAGATCTTTATTTTTTAATTTCAAAACCGTTTTGGCCTGTGCAATCTCAAAGAGAAGTGTTAACTAAAAGTGTTGAACAAGAGTTTTTAATTAGGTTAAATCAGTTAGAGAAAGATAATAAAAGATTACGTGAAATTTTATCTCTACAAAGATTGTCTGATTCTGAGAGTATTTCGGCGACTGTAATTTCTAGAAAAACCGGGAGCTGGTGGAGGCAAATTATTTTAAATAAAGGTTCAAAAGACGGAGTCGAAGTTGGGAGTTTTGTTGTGGGCCCAGGAGGCTTATTAGGAAGAGTGGATAACACTTCTTTATTTACTGCGTCAGTCACATTATTAACTTCTCCTGAGAGTAAGGTTGGAATTTGGGTTGAAAGGATTAAGAGTCATGGGTTACTAGTGGGTTTGGGAAATGATTATCCAAAAGTAATTTTTTATAATAAGGATGTCGATGTTGAAGTAGGTGATTTTGTGTTATCTTCCCCAGCCAGTACTTTATTACCTCCAAATATTCCTATAGGCGTTATTCAATCTGTTGATCCTGAATTAAAAGGCCAAAAAACTGCAAATCTTTTTCTTATAGCTAAACCTCAAGCTATCGACTGGGTTCAAATCTTAAAAGTTAAAATTTAAATGCAAAAATACTTTAAAAAACATTTGTCTTTAATTTCTTTTTTATTTATACCATTAGTTTATTTTTGGAATCCTAATTGGATGGGATTTTTTGGAGTTCAACCTTATTGGCCTTTATTTTGGTTATTGCCTTGGTCTATGATCCATGGATCATTAGATGGGTTAATAGTTGGTTTATGTTTAGGATTAATTTTAGATTCAATAAGCCCTGAAAGTAGTTTTACACAAATTCCAGGTTTGGTCTTATGTGGAATATGGTTTGGAAAATTAGATTTTTCAAGTAACACTATTATTGGTCACTTCAGGTATGGACTTATTTGTTCCATGGCAAGTTTTTTATGTGGTTCGCTGTATTTATTTCAAATCTTGATTGATAATTTATCTGAAAATAGTATCTTTTTGTATTTCCCTAGCATTAGTAATATTTTTGCAAAAGTATTTATTACTGGCTTATACGCTCCATTATTATGCTCCTTACTAGTGGGTTTCTTTAAGAGATCAAAAGGAAGATATAAAATAATTAGTCTTAAAAAAAACTAAAGATATATTAGAAATTACGAAAAAAAAAAGTATTATTCAATAATAAAATAATTTGGTAAATTTAAGGAATTTATTTTTTAGGGTTCGTAATGTTATATTTTTAATTGTTAGATTATAAAATATTTCATAGCAAATATATAAATGCTTTGAAATATGGCCCAAAAAATTTTTTTTCGATGTCAAAAGCAAGTATTTTAGTTGTTGATGATGAACCAGCTGTTTTGAAAGTATTAGTTACTAGACTTCAATTGGCAGGATATCAAGTACACCAAGCTACTAATGGTGAAGAAGCTCTTGAGGTATTTCACAGAGAATCTCCAGATTTAATAGTCCTTGATGTGATGCTTCCAAAAATGGATGGGTTCGCAGTTTGCCGCAGAATTAGAGCTGAATCTGTTGTGCCCATCATATTTTTGACTGCTTTAGAGGCTATTTCTGAGAGGGTAGCAGGTTTAGATTTAGGTGCAGATGATTATTTATCAAAACCATTTAGTCCCAAAGAATTAGAAGCAAGAATAGCTACAATTCTCAGACGTATGGGTCCTAGTATTACAGTAGCTGAAACTAAAGAAGTTCCTTCTGGTAAAGGTGTGATGAAATTTGGAAGTTTGGTAGTCGATACTAATAGAAGACAAGTTTCTAGGGCAGGAGAAAGAATCAGCTTAACTTATACTGAATTTAGCCTTCTTGAACTTTTATTTGATGAGCCAGGTAAGGTTGTTCCAAGAGCTGAAATACTTGAACAACTTTGGGGATATCCTCCAAGGCGTGCAGCTGATTTGAGAGTTGTAGATGTTTATGTAGCAAGACTAAGAGGTAAGTTGGAACCGGATCCAAGGAATCCTGAATTAATACTAACTGTTCGAGGAATAGGTTATGCTTCTCAAAGAGTAGGAGAAACGGCAACATCTTTGGCAAGTTGATACTTATTCTGATAACTTAATTAAATAAAACAAAATATTGAATTAAATTTTGTCAGAAATAAGAGAAGCTCGCTTATCCAAAGCTAATTTATTAATTAATAGAGGATTTGAACCCTACGCAGAAACTTTTAAAATATCTCATTCGACAAAATTTCTTTCTGAGAAGTTTGGTTATTTAGAAAATGGTCAAGAATTTAACTTAGATGTTGCTATTGCAGGAAGAGTTTTAGCAAAAAGAGTAATGGGAAAAATTGCTTTTTTTACAATTACTGATCAAGACGGGAAAATCCAGCTTTACCTAGAGAAACAAATTATTGATGATTTTGAAATTAACTCAAAACTACTTTCTTTTGATGATCTCAAAGAAATTGTAGATATTGGAGATTGGATAGGAGTTTATGGAACTATTAAGAAAACTAATAAGGGTGAATTATCAATAAAAGTATCAAAGTGGGAAATGTTATCAAAATCCTTACAGCCGTTACCTGATAAATGGCATGGTTTAACAGATATTGAAAAAAGGTATAGACAAAGATATTTGGATTTAATAGTTAATCCTCTTTCAAAAAATGTATTTAAGATCAGAGCAAAGTGCATTAGTTTAATAAGAAGATGGTTAGATGAAAAAAATTTTTTAGAGATAGAGACTCCAATACTTCAATCTGAGGCTGGAGGTGCTGAAGCTAGGCCATTTATCACTCATCACAATACTTTGGACATACCTTTGTATTTAAGAATAGCTACAGAATTACATCTAAAAAGAATGGTGGTAGGTGGTTTTGAGAAAGTATATGAGTTAGGACGTATTTTTCGAAATGAAGGGATAAGTACAAAGCATAATCCTGAGTTTACTTCAGTGGAAATCTATCAGGCTTTTTCTAATTACATTGATATGATGAATTTAACTGAAGATCTGATTAAAGATATTGTATCTAGTTGCTGTGATTCATTAGTTATTAATTATCAAGAAAAGGTAATTGATTTTTCAAAACCTTGGAAAAGAATAACAATGAAAAATGTTGTTATGGAATATACAGGGATTAATTTTGATTCATTTAATGGTGATTTAAGTATAGCTAAGAAGAGTTTAGAGGATATTAATATTGAAATTCCTCCTGAAATAAATACCTTAGGTAAAGTTTTAAATGAAGTTTTTGAGCAAAAGGTTGAATCTCAATTAATAGAACCAACATTTGTGACTGATTATCCAATCGAAATTTCTCCTCTTGCAAGACCCCATCCTGAAAATAAAGAGATGGTTCAGAGATTTGAATTGTTTATCGCAGGCCGAGAACTTGCTAACGCATTTAGTGAATTAATAGATCCAGTTGATCAAAGGCAAAGAATGCAATTACAGCAGTCATTGCGGGATGCAGGTGATCTTGAAGCACATTGTATTGATGAAGATTTTTTACAAGCATTAGAAATAGGCATGCCTCCTACAGGAGGGTTAGGAATTGGAATTGATAGACTTATTATGTTGCTTACAAATAGCCCTTCAATTAGGGATGTAATCCCATTCCCATTGTTAAAACCAGCAATAACTTCTTCTAAAACTGAAAAATCAACCTCGAATGAAGTAAAATAAAGATTGATCCAATACGAAATTTTTGAAATGAGTGGTGAACGTGTTGGTTTCCGCTTCAAGCACGCAGATGCAGTAGTGAAAAGAAATCCTCAAGGCCGATCAAGAAGAGGCTGGGTTATGGAACCAGTTGAACAAACTACAAGTCGAGGTACTAAAATGCCTGCTTATAGAATTCGCTGGAGAGATAGTGAAAGGCCTGAAACTGTTTTACAGCATATGTTAATTGCTGATCCAGATCCCACTCCTCCGCCAAATTCAGTAAGTTTAGATTCTAATTAAAGTATTTTAGAGAATTTTTTCTTACTCATCTTTTTAGAGCTATTTTTATTTCTCTTTTGATATCTTTTTGTTTATCGGCTTGTCGCTTATCATGTAATTTTTTACCTTTTCCTATGCCAATATTTAATTTTATCCATGATCCCTTTAAATATATAGATAAGGGAATAATTGTTAACCCCTTTTTTTCAATATTAGATTTAAGCCTTACGATTTCTTTTTTGTGTAACAATAGTTTTCTATTACGTAATGGGTCGTGATTAAAAAAAGAGCCCACATTTTTATGTGGTGAAATGTGAACATTTAATAAAAGTATTTCACCATCTCTGAAAGAACAATACCCATCTCTTAAATTTACGTTGCCGTTTCTTATAGATTTTACTTCAGTTCCCAAAAGTTCAATTCCAGCTTCTATTGTTTCAAGTATTTCGTACTGAAATTTTGCATATCGATTTTCTGAAAGACGTTTAAATACTGCTTCTTTTTTTATACTTTTATTCGCTTTGTTTGAATTTTTTGCCATCGTAGTTGAAAAAAATCTTTACCCAAAGAACAATTGCCATTAATCTTTAATTATGGCAATAATTTCTTCAAGTTTAGATGAATCTAATATTCCTCGCTCAAGAAAAGAGCTAAGGTTAGTTGATTCAAAGATTATTGCTGAAGAAAAAATAAATAAAAATTTAAATTTAGCACGCCCAAATTCTTTTAAGGAATTTATTGGACAAGAGGAAATTAAATCTTCATTAAAAATAGCTATAGATGCTTCTAAATATAGGAAAGAAGCATTAGAACATACACTTCTATATGGCCAACCTGGTTTAGGAAAAACTACATTAGCGTTATTGATCTCTTATGAAATGAATACAAAATGTAGAGTAACAAGCGCACCTTCAATTGAAAGGCCAAGGGATATTGTGGGATTACTTCTTGGATTAAAAGAAGGAGAGATTTTATTTATTGATGAAATACATCGTTTAAATAAATTAACTGAAGAGCTTTTATATTCTGCAATGGAGGATTTTAGGTTGGATTTAACAATGGGAGCAAATAGAGGGGCTCGCTGTAGAACAATTAATTTACCGAAATTTACTTTAATCGGGGCTACAACAAAACTCGCATCAATTAGTGCTCCCCTAAGAGATAGATTTGGACTTTGCCATAAAATTGAATTTTATAAACATGATGAATTGCAACAAATAATTTTAAATTTTTCTAATTTGATTAATCTTCAGTTGGAAAATGATGCTTGCTCCTCGTTAGCTAAAATCTCTAGAGGAACTCCAAGAATTGCATTGCGATTATTAAAAAGGGTAAGAGACTACGCTCAAGTTATAAAAAATACTAATAAGATTTCTTTGGAAATTATCGAAAATGCATTGAGATCTCAGAAAATAGATAATAAAGGTTTGGATAACGTAGATAGAAAATTCTTATCTTTTTTAAATCTTAATAAGAATATTCCGATTGGCTTAGATGCAATCGCTGCAGGGATGGGAGAGGATTCTTCAATGTTAAAGTTTGTAGTTGAACCATATTTAATTCAAATTGGGTTTATTATGAGGACTCCACAAGGAAGAAAACTTACATCTTTAGGAAAAAAATATATTAGTTCCAAAAATGAAAAATTTCAAAAAGATTAACCCATATATTTTATTAATTTGTTTTTTAATAAATCTTATATCTGTTGGTCCAACTTATTCATTAAGCTCACAGGAAGAATTATTTAAGAATGCTTTAAATTTAAGTTCAAGCGGAGAATTTAATCTTGCATTAAATCAGTGGAATAAGTATTTGGAATTATTTCCTGATGATGCAGCTGCTTTAAGTAATCGAGGAAATATAAAACTTGTTAATGGTGATTCTAAAGGTGCAATAGATGATCAAGATAAAGCAATTGATCTAGATCCTGATGTGGTTGATCCTTATATTAATAGAGGTATAGCGGAAGAATCTTTAGGTCTTTGGTTACAAGCAAAACAAGATTATTTGTATGTAATCTCGAAAGATAAAGATAATTTTTCTGCTTTATATAATTTTGCTAATGTTGAAGGATCTTTGTCAGATTGGCAAAGTGCAAGAAATTTGTTTTCTAAAGCTGCAGAATCAAATCCTGGTTTTGCAATGGCAAGATCAAGTATGGCTTTGGCAGACTACCAACTAGGTAATATGGAAGAGTGTGAAAAAGAATTGAAAAAATTGATCAGACGTTATCCAACTTTTGCTGATGCAAGAGCAGCTTTAACAGCTTTGGAGTGGGCAAAAGGGATCTCTGGAGAAGCTGAAAGTAACTGGATTGCAGTAAGTGAATTAGACTCTAGATATGCTGATGAGGAATGGTTACTAAACGTTCGCAGATGGCCTCAAAAACCAACTAAGGATTTAATGAAATTTATAGCTCTAAAATAAATATGGATAGAGATCAATTGTTAAAAAGAATTGATTCACTCAATAATGAACTTATTAATATTAGAAGACACATTCATGCTCATCCAGAATTAAGTGGCTTAGAAAATCAAACAGCAATTTTGATAAGTGGTTTTCTGAAAAATATTGGGGGAAGAGTTAAAGAATCTGTTGGAAGAACAGGCGTTGTAGCTGATTTTGGACCAGAAGATAAAGGTTTGATAGGTTTGAGAGTTGATATGGATGCCCTTCCCATATATGAAAATACTAATTTAAGTTTTTCTTCAAAAATTGACGGAGTAATGCATGCTTGTGGACATGATTTACATACATGTATTGGTTTGGGTGTGGCAAAAATTATTAAGGATTTAAACCTTCAATATGGAACAAGAATAATTTTTCAACCTGCTGAAGAAATTGCAAGTGGTGCTAGGTGGATGATTGATGATGGGGTAACTAATGGTTTAAAACAAATTTTGGGAGTTCATGTTTTTCCTGACTTGTTGGTAGGTACTATTGGGCTTAAAGAAGGAAGTCTAACAGCTGCGGCAGGGGAACTTTCAGTTGAGATATTAGGTAAATCAGGACATGGCGCAAGACCTCATGAAGGAGTAGATGCTATCTGGGCAGCATCTAAAGTTATTTCTGGTATTCAAGAAGCAATAACAAGAAAATTAGATCCTTTAGATCCTGTCGTTATTACCTTTGGGAAAATAAATGGGGGAAATGCATATAATATCTTGTCTGATAAGGTTAATTTAACTGGAACAATTAGATGTACAAACTTGCAATTATTTAGGAATATGGGTAATTGGCTTAACTTTAATATTTCTTCTATCGCAAGTAGTTGTGGAGCTGAAGCTAAAGTAAAATTTAGAGAGATTGTTCCACCTGTAAATAATGATTTTGAAATAAATAAAGTTTTAAGGGATTCTGCAATTGGGATATTAGGTCATCAAAATGTAATTGAATTGCAAAACCCATCCTTAGGAGCTGAAGATTTTGCCGAGTTTTTAAATGAAGTGCCCGGAGCAATGTTTAGGCTTGGTGTGGCTGGTAAGAAAGGTTGTGCTCCACTACATAGCTCAGAATTTGATCCAGATGAAAAAGCTATCAGTGTAGGAATTAAAGTAATAATAGAATCCATTTTGAAATTAAATAATTAATTTGATAGAGTTATCGACATGAAATTTGAAAAAGCTTATATCTTTTCATTTGCTGCACCTTTAATGATTTTGTTGTCAGTAATAGGATTCATCTCAAGGAAAGATGATAGGAGGATCTTTTATTTGCCAATGGGTTTGATGGGAATTTTTATAATTTTTGAGAAAGAATTTAGTAGAGGACAAAAGAGAAAGAATATCTTAAATAAAATAAAATCTTATAAACAAACCAAATAAAAATATTTTCTATATTTTTATTTAGTAGAGGATGACTATTTTTTCAAAAAGAGCTATTTTTTAAGCAAAGCTAGGGGTGCTAAGGAAAATTACTTAGCTGAGATCATACCCTTTGAACCTGAAACAGTTAAAACTGACGAAGGAAAGTTTCAATTTGATTGAACTCTAGTAATACACAATTTAAATTTTAAAAATCATGAGAAATTCCTGGATAAAGTCACGCCTTGGCCAAAAGAACGTTACTCAGATGAATTTTGCTAGAAATGGAAATATAACTGAAGAAATGA
>QCUW01000034.1 GCA_003210695.1 Prochlorococcus sp. AG-679-P15
AAAGACTTCAATGTATAAGAGTGCTGGGTTCTAATAGAAGATATGCACATGTAGGGGACGTCGTTGTTGCATCAGTAAAAGACGCTTTGCCAAATATGGGTGTTAAAAAATCAGATGTAGTTAAAGCCGTTATCGTCAGGACAAGACATACTTTAAGAAGAAATACAGGTAATTCAATTCGTTTTGATGATAATGCAGCTGTTTTAATTAATGAGGATAAAAATCCAAAAGGTACTAGAGTCTTTGGTCCCGTAGCAAGGGAATTACGTGATAAGAATTTTACAAAGATTGTTTCTTTAGCTCCGGAGGTTATTTAAATGTTGGACTCACTTAAACAAAAGAAAAACTCTAAACGAATAAAAATGAGAATCAAAACTGGAGACTTAGTCAAAGTTATTAATGGTAAAGATAAGGGAAAGACAGGTGAAGTTTTAAAAACTATTCCTCTAGAAAATAGAGTAGTAGTCAAGGGGATAAATCTTAGAACAAAACATGTAAAACCTACTCAAGAAGGTGAAAGTGGAAGAATATTGACTGAAGAAGCATCCTTACATGCCTCAAATGTAATGTTTTTTTCTAAGGATAAAAAACTTACAAGTAAAATAGAATTTTTTATTGATAAGGAAGGAGTAAAAAAAAGAAGATTAAAAAAGACTGGTGAACTAATTGATTAATTTTTCATCAAAAACGAGATTTCAATTTTCTTTTTACACAATTCTGACAAAGACCAGAATTAATTTCAAAAAATTATGACTCTTAAAACTCGCTACAAAGAAACCATAAGACCAAAGCTCTTAAAAGAACTTGGTCTTAAAAATATTCATCAAGTCCCTAAGGTTCTCAAAGTTAATGTCAATAGAGGTCTTGGAGAAGCCGCCTCAAATACAAAGGCTCTAGAAGCCTCTTTAAATGAAATGGCAACAATAACTGGACAAAAAGCTATGGTGACAAGAGCTAAGAAAGCGATTGCAGGCTTTAAAATAAGAGAAGGTATGGCTATTGGTTGTACGGTCACCTTAAGGGGTGACAGAATGTATTCTTTTTTAGAAAGATTTATAAATCTAGCATTACCACGAATTAGAGACTTTAGAGGAGTCAATCCTAAAAGCTTTGATGGAAGAGGTAATTATACTTTAGGTGTTAAAGAACAATTGATATTCCCTGAAATCTCATTTGATAAAATTGATTCTATTAGAGGAATGGACATAACAATTGTTACCAGTGCCTCAAACGATCAAGAGGGTAAAGCTCTCCTGAAAGAGCTAGGAATGCCTTTTAGTAATTAACCTTATAAACATGTCAAATCACGATCCTATTTCAGATATGCTTACTCGAATAAGAAATGCGAGTCAAAAAAAGCATACAACCACCGCAATTCCAGCTTCTAAAATGTCCCTTAGTATTGCTAAAGTACTTCAAAAAGAAGGCTTTATAGCTGATATTAATGAGGAAGGTGAAGGTTACAAATCACAAATAGTTTTAGAACTTAAATATAGTGGTAAAAATAAATTTCCTACTATCAGGTCAATGCAAAGAGTAAGTAAGCCAGGATTGAGAGTTTATAAAAATACAAAGGGCTTACCAAAAGTTCTCGGGGGTCTTGGAGTTGCTATAGTATCAACTTCAAAGGGGGTAATGAGTGACCGTGATGCAAGGAAACAAGGCATCGGTGGCGAAGTTCTTTGTTATGTTTATTAAGGAGAATTAATTATGTCAAGGATAGGAAAATCTCCAGTTCAAATACCTGAAAAGGTATCTGTTGATATTAATGGATTAAATATCACCGTAAAGGGTCCAAAAGGGGAATTGAAAAGACTGATGCCAGAAGGTGTTAATTTTGATCAAAAAGATAATCAGATACTTGTTACTCCGGCAACTACCAAAAGATATTCAAGGGAAAGACATGGTCTTTGTAGAACTTTGATTTCAAACATGGTGCAAGGAGTTACTGAAGGTTATACGAAAAAATTAGAAATAGTAGGAGTTGGATCTAGAGCTCAAGTTAAAGGAAAAAATTTAGTTGTAAGTGCGGGATATAGTCATCCAGTAGAAATGACCCCCCCTGATGGTATAACATACAAAGTTGAAAGTAATACAAACGTAACTGTATCTGGAATTGATAAAGAAATTGTTGGGAACGAAGCAGCAAAAATCAGATCAATCAGACCTCCAGAACCTTATAAAGGTAAAGGTATAAAATACCAAGATGAGCGAATCATCAGAAAAGCTGGTAAATCTGGCAAAAAATAGTTCTATCTAACAAATGACTAAACTCTCTAGAAAACTCCAAACTCAAAAGCGACATAAAAGATCAAGAAGATTCTTGATTGGTAATGAAACCCGCCCGAGATTGTCTGTTTATCGTTCTAATAATCATATATATGCACAAGTCATAGATGACATAGCACAATCAACTATTTGCTCTGCTTCAACAATTGATAAAGAACTTAAGGGAAAATCTGGTGTACTATCATCTGATCGTAAATCTTCTTCAATCGTAGGAAAATTATTAGCTAAAAGAGCCATTAAGAAAGGAATTAAACAAGTAATTTTTGACAGAGGAGGAAATATATATCATGGAAGAGTTAAGGCACTTGCAGAGGCAGCCCGTGAGTCAGGCTTAAATTTCTAAATATTTATTTTTATCATGACAAACACACCAACTAAAAAAAGAAAATCAGACAGCACCCGATAATGTCTCTTCAACTAATCCTAGTGAGCAGAAAAGAAGTAATAGAAATAATGATCGTAAAAAAAATCGAAGAGGTGATTCTAAAAATGAGAGGGATTCTGAGTGGCAAGAAAGAGTTGTTCAAATTAGAAGAGTTTCTAAAACTGTAAAAGGCGGAAAGAAAATGAGTTTCAGAGCTATTGTTGTAGTAGGTAATGAAAAAGGTCAAGTAGGAGTTGGAGTTGGAAAGGCAGGGGATGTTATTGGAGCAGTAAGAAAGGGAGTTTCTGATGGTAAAAAGAATCTTGTGAGAGTTCCTTTAACTCCAAATAATTCTATACCTACTCTTTCTATAGGCAGAGATGGTGCTGCAAATGTACTTATAAGGCCTGCTGCGCCTGGTACTGGTGTAATTGCTGGAGGTTCAATTAGGACAGTGTTAGAATTAGCAGGTATTAAAAATGTCTTGGCTAAAAGATTAGGTAGTAAGACTCCCTTAAATAATGCAAGAGCTGCGATGTTAGCTCTCTCACAACTAAGGACCCATAAATCAGTTTCAAGAGAAAGAGGCATTTCTCTTGATCAGCTTTACTCTTAAAAATTATGACTTCAACATTAAATTCCCTTAAATCTAACCCTGGCTCTAGAAAGAAGAAACTAAGAAAAGGTAGGGGAATCGCCGCTGGTCAAGGCGCTTCTTGTGGTTTTGGTATGAGAGGACAAAAATCTAGATCAGGTAGACCTACACGTCCAGGTTTTGAAGGTGGTCAAATGCCCTTATATAGAAGAGTTCCTAAATTAAAGCACTTTGAAATAATTAATCAAAAAAATTTTTCAATAATTAATTTGAGTAAATTAATTGGGTTTAAGGATAATGAAATTGTTAATTTAGACACACTTGTTAAAAAAAAGGTGATATTTAAGCCAAAATTTCCTCTTAAAATATTAGGTAATGGAGAAGTTAATTCTAAATTAAAAGTTCAAGCTCATGCTTTTACAAAAGTTGCTAAAGAAAAGATTGAGGCTGCAGGCGGATCATGCGAAATTATAAACAATAAATAAATTTAATTATAAATTTAATTTAATTTTCCGATGTTAGTTAACAAAAGTAGAAATCCTAGTGCTTCAGAAATATTCACTCAACTATTTTTAAATAAAGAGTTAAGAAATAGAGTTTTAACAACTTTAGGTTTGTTACTTTTGGTCAGGTTAGGTATTTACATACCAATGCCTGGTATAGACAGAGTTGCTTTTAAAAGTTTCATAGATCAGGGTGGCCAATTAATTGGTTTTCTAGATATTTTTACTGGAGGAGGAATTTCAACCTTAGGTATATTTGCACTTGGGATTTTACCTTTTATTAATGCTTCTATTATTATTCAGCTTTTAACGGCTTCATTGCCTGTTCTAGAAGATTTACAGAAAAATGAAGGCGAGGCAGGTAGAAGAAAAATTGCTCAGATTACTAGATATGTCTCTTTAGGATGGGGATTTTTGCAAAGCATAATATTTTCTTTAATCCTAAGGCAGTATGCAGTCGAAGGTATAAGTGAAACTACTTTTGTTTTACAAACATCTATCGCTTTGGTAACTGGATCAATGGTAGTAATGTGGTTTAGCGAAATTATTACAGAAAAAGGCATAGGTCAAGGTGCCTCATTAGTTATCTTTTTGAATATTGTTGCGACATTGCCAAAAGCATTAAGTTCAACTATTGAAAAAGCACAAACTGGTGATCGTGGTGATGTATTAGGTATTGCTGTCTTACTTATAGTATTTTTACTTACAATCGTAGGGATAATATTTGTACAGGAGGGAGCAAGACGTATCCCAATACTAAGTGCTAAAAGACAAATAGGAAATGCCTCACTACTTCCAACGAGACAAAGCTATCTACCTTTAAAATTAAATGCGGGAGGAGTGATGCCAATTATTTTTGCATCAGCCTTGATTTTCTTACCCATAACAGTGGCAAACGTTACTGGTAATCCAATACTAATTAAATTAGCTAGTAGTTTGAATCCTGGTTCAACAAATCCATGGCCTTATGCTTTAACCTTTTTTGCATTAATTTTAGGGTTCTCATACTTTTATGCCTCTCTAACTATCAATCCTGTAGATGTAGCATCAAATTTAAAGAAGGGGGGAGTTGCGATCCCTGGGGTAAGACCGGGTACTAATACAGCAAATTACTTATCAGGTATTCAAAATAGGTTGACATTATTAGGAGGATTATTCTTAGGTTCTGTGGCCATAATTCCAGCAGCTGTAGAGAGAGCAACAAATGTTCAAACTTTTCAAGGTTTGGGAGCTACTTCACTATTGATTCTCGTAGGAGTTGCTATCGATACTGCCAAACAAATTCAAACCTATGTTATTTCTCAGAGATATGAGGGTTTAGTTAATAATTAATGAAAAAACATTTACTATTTTTAGGTCCTCCAGGAGCAGGAAAAGGGACTCAGGCAGAATCATTAAGTAAAGCTACTTCATATTTACATCTATCTACGGGAGAATTATTAAGAAATGAAGTTGAATTAGGTACTGATTTGGGAAAGCAAGTTAAAGATATTATGAATCAAGGAAAATTGGTTAGTGATCAACTTGTTTTAGAAATAGTTAAAAAGAATCTTAAAAAAGGTAATAAAGGTTGGATTTTAGATGGCTATCCAAGAAATTTGCTTCAAGTTAAATCTTTAAATGATGTCCTGGCAAAGTTAAATCAACCATTAGAAATGGTATTTTATTTAGATATACCAGACGAAGTCTTAATACAGCGTTTACTTATGAGGGGTAGAAGTGATGATAATGAAGAAACCATTAAAATTAGATTAAAAATTTATAAGCAAACTACAGAACCTTTGGTTGAATATTACAAAAAACTTTCTCTATTGGAGTATATTAATGCGGATAGCGATTTAAAAACAATTTCTGCTGATATAAAACGAAAAATGGCTTGATGATGATGTAGAATGTAGAATTAACACTTTTAATGAGAAAACCTTATGAAGGTTAGAGCCTCAGTAAAAAAAATGTGTGACAAATGCCGTGTTATTCGTAGACATGGCAGGGTTATGGTGATTTGCACTGCAAGCCCTAGACACAAACAACGTCAAGGTTAATCTTTGATGAAAATTTAATTAAAACCTTTTACTCATTCGAAACAAGTGGCCAGGATTGCAGGAATTGACATACCTCGTGAAAAACGAGTTGAAATTGCACTTACATACATCTATGGAATTGGTCTTACTAGATCAAAGTTAATCCTTTCAAATACAGGAGTTAATCCTGATATTCGTGTAAAAGATTTAACTGACGGTGATGTACAAAAATTGAGAGGTGCAGCAGAAGACTTTACTGTAGAGGGCGATCTTCGAAGACAAGAGGGAATGGCTTTAAAACGCTTACAAGATATTGGCTGTGTTCGAGGCAGGAGACATCGAATGAGCTTGCCTGTAAGAGGTCAGAGAACTAGAACTAATGCTAGAACTAGAAGAGGCTCAAGAAAAACAGTTGCTGGCAGAAAAAAATAATTAATTAAAAAAATAAACAAAACAAGTTATCAAAATTATTATGGCGGCTACAGTAAAAAAAACGGGCTCAAAAAAATCAAAGAAAAATGTACCAAATGGAGTGGTACATATTCAAAGTACATTCAATAATACGATTGTATCTATTTCAGATACCTCAGGTCATGTAATTTCTTGGTCTTCAGCAGGAGCAAGCGGATTTAAAGGTGCTAGAAAAGGCACACCATTTGCTGCTCAAACAGCTGCTGAAGCGGCAGCAAAAAGAGCGCTTGATCAAGGGATGAGACAAATAGAAGTATTGGTCAGAGGCCCAGGCTCAGGTAGGGAAACCGCCATAAGAGCTTTACAAGTTGCTGGTTTAGAAATAACTCTAATAAGAGATGTAACTCCATTACCACATAATGGATGCAGAAGACCTAAACGTAGACGCGTTTAGAACTTAACCATCCCCCCGTAAACTTTCAACCTTTTTTTCCGTGTTGCAATACCAGATTGACAGAATCGATCATAAAATAGCAAATGATCGCTCCCAAACAGGAACATTTTTAATTGGCCCTTTAGAAAGAGGACAAGCTACAACTCTTGGTAACTCCTTAAGAAGAGTTCTTATGGGAGGACTCGAAGGAAGTGCTGTTACTGCTGTAAGAATTGCAGGAATTAATCATGAATATGCCACTATTCCTGGAGTTAGAGAAGACGTTTTAGATATTCTTCTTAATTGTAAGCAACTTTCTATTAATAGTTCCAACCCAGAGCTTGAGATTGGCAGATTAGTCGTTAATGGTCCTATGGAAGTGAAAGCAAATGATATTCAATTTTCTTCTCAAGTGGAAATTGTTGATGGTAATAAGCCCATAGCAACAATTCAAGAAGGACATAATCTAGAACTTGAAATTCATGTAGAAAGAGGAATAGGTTATAGACCTGTAGATCGTAGAAACCAAGAAACTACATCTATAGACTTGCTTCAAATTGATGCAGTATTTATGCCTGTAAAAAGAGTCAATTTCACAATAGATGAAACCGCAGTAGCAGAAGGTGGGACTGGTAGAGAAAGATTAAAAATGGAAGTTTGTACAGATGGTTCAACAAGCCCTGATGATGCAATTGCAGAAGCCGCAAATCAGTTAATTGAACTTTTTCAACCACTAGCGACTGTCACGATGGTTGAAGAAGTTCCTGAAGAACCAGAACCATCTCCTGAAGCTCAAATTCCATTAGAAGAACTAAACTTGTCCGTTAGAGCGTATAATTGTCTAAAAAGAGCTCAAGTTAATTCTGTTTCAGATTTAATGGGTTTCAGTTATGAAGATCTTTTAGAAATTAAAAACTTCGGCTCCAAATCTGCAGATGAGGTTATTGAAGCTCTTGAGCGCATAGGGATTTCAATTCCACAAAGCAGGACATCTGTTTAAAAAACTTTTCAGATTATGAGACATCAACTAAGAATTCCTCTATTAAGTAAACCAGCAGATCAAAGGAAAGCTCTTCTTAGAGGCTTAACTACACAACTCATTAGGGAGGGCAGAGTAACTACCACTAAAGCAAAAGCAAAAGCTTTAAGAAATGAAGCTGAAAGAATGATTTCCCTAGCTAAGGAAGGAACTTTATCTGCTAGAAGAAGAGCTATTGGATATATTTATGATAAAAAGCTCGTTCATTCATTATTCGAAAAGGCTCAAGAAAGATATGGTGATAGAGCCGGTGGTTATACAAGAATAGTTAGAACTGTTGCAAGAAAAGGTGATAATGCCCAAATGGCTATCATTGAACTTGTTTAAAGATAAAAAGTAAAAATTTGAATTAAAAAATAAAATATCACTTTTGAAAAGAGTTGCTTTACTTATCCAATATGATGGATCTTGTTTTTCAGGTTGGCAAAGACAGAAAAACGCAATAAGTGTTCAAGAGATTATAGAAGATGCGCTTTACAAAGTATCAAATCAAAAGATAAAAATATTTGCTGCAGGTAGAACAGATGCTGGAGTTCATGCATCTGGACAAGTAGCCCATTTTGATATTGAATTTGTAATCCCAATTAATCGATATGCAAATTTATTAAATAAAAGATTACCGCCAGCAATTAGAGTCTTAGAATCGGTAGAGGTGAGCAATAGTTGGCATGCTTGCTACTCTTCAGTTTATAGACACTATAGATACTTAATTAATAATAGTAAGATCCCTAATTTATTCTTAAATAAGTGGTCATGGCATAGATACCAAAAATCCCTAGATGAGGTTTCAATGTCAAATGCTTTAAATGGAATGCTTGGAGAGCATGATTTTTATGCTTTTCAAAAGAGTGGAAGTAATAGATCAACTTCTGTGACAACAATAAAATCAATAGAACTAGAAAGGTCTGAAGATTTGATATTAGTAGATATTAAAGCTTCTGGTTTTCTATATGGAATGGTCCGTTTAATAGTTGGTCAACTTGTTTTAGTAGGAGAAAAGAAAATATCACCAGAAATTTTTAAAGATAGATGGAAGTCTAAAAATAAACAAGATGTTTGCGAATCAGCGCCTGCGAATGGCTTATGTTTTGTTAATTCTGTATATGAAGAAACTATTTTTAAAAGGATTGATAAAAATGTTCTTTTTCCGAAATTTATAATTAGTGGTTATTCTTAGCTGCTATAGCTTTTTATAATCAAAATTATATGTTTAGATAATCTAAATATATTGTTGAATTCAACTTCAATAATGTAGAATTTAAGATCAGTTAAATTTATTCTGATAAATTTTTAAATGAATAAAACAATTACTCCCTCTTTAGGAACTATAGAAAGGAATTGGTTTTTAGTTGACGCTAAAGATAAAGTACTTGGTAGGCTTGCTACAGAAATAGCTGCTATATTGCGAGGAAAGAATAAACCGACATTCACCCCTCATCTGGATACAGGCGATTTTGTTATTGTTGTGAATGCTGAAAAAATAGAAGTTACAGGTAAAAAAACATCTCAGAAATTATATAGAAGACACTCTGGTAGACCAGGAGGAATGAAAGTTGAAAAATTCGAATCACTTCAAGAAAGAATTCCTCAGAGAATAATTGAGCAAGCCGTTAAAGGAATGCTTCCTCATAATTCACTAGGGAGACAGCAATTCAAGAAATTAAAAGTTTATAAAGGCTCAGAACATCCTCATGCTGCACAAAACCCTGTATTATTAAATAGTTAAACTTTAACAATGAATAGTCAAATAAAAAACAAAGCTGTTTATTCCGGGACTGGAAGAAGAAAAACTTCAGTAGCAAGAGTCCGTTTGATTCCAGGAAGTGGAAAAATTAAAATAAATGGTCGTTCAGGTGATGATTACCTAAACTTCAACCCTTCGCACTTAAATTCGGTTAAATCCCCTTTGCATACTCTAGGCCTTGAAAACTCTTATGATATATTTGTAAATGTTTTTGGCGGTGGTTTAACAGGACAGGCAGACGCAATCAAGCAAGGGGCAGCTAGAGCCCTTTGTGAGTTATCACCAGATAATAGGAAGCCTTTAAAAACAGAAGGACATCTTAGTAGAGACCCCAGAGCAAAAGAAAGAAGAAAATATGGCCTCAAAAAAGCTAGAAAAGCTCCTCAATTCTCTAAACGTTAAACTATTCTTATTATGCCTAAATCAGAAATTCATCCTAAATGGTACCCAGATGCAAAAGTTATTTGTAATGGAGAAGTTGTAATGACAACAGGTTCAACTAAGCCTGAATTACATGTTGATGTTTGGAGTGGTAATCATCCTTTCTTTACTGGGACTCAAAAAATTCTTGATACTGAGGGTAGAGTCGATAGATTTATGAAAAAATATGGCATGGGTTCAGCTGATTCAACAACGTCACCAGAAACAAAAGAATCCAAAGACTCAGGTAAATAGAAATCAACCAATAAAAATTTAAGCAAAACTTCAATTGGAATACACAACATTAATTGCAAGGTTGAAAACTGCTTCAGAAAGTTTTGTGAATTTGGAAATGCAATTGGCAGATCCTGATATTGCAAATAATCCAAAGAAACTCGAATCAATAGCAAAAGAGAGAGCAAAATTGGAACCTCTAGTTATTGATTTCAATCAATTGCTTGATACTGATAAAGAAATTAATGATTCTAGACAACTTCTGAAAGATAATAGAAACGATAAGGATATGGAATTGTTGATCAATGAAGAATTATGCAATCTAGAGGTTCTTAAGAATGCACTTATTCAGAAAGTAACAATCGCCTTATTACCTAGAGATCCAAGAGATGAAAGAAGTGTAATGCTGGAGATTAGAGCTGGAGCTGGAGGAAATGAAGCTTGTATTTGGGCTGGAGATTTGGCACGAATGTATGAAAGATATGGACATAAAATTGGATGGGTAGTAAAACCTATTAGTGCTTCTGAATCTGATATGGGAGGATTTAAAGAATTAGTTATTTCTGTAAAAGGAGATTCTGTCTATAGTCAATTAAAATTTGAGGCAGGTGTACATAGAGTACAAAGAGTTCCAGCGACTGAATCTCAAGGTAGAGTTCATACTTCTACAGCAACAGTAGCTGTAATGCCTGAAGCTGATCCAGTTGAAGTTGAGATTGATCCAACTGATTTAGAAATTGGTACAGCTAGATCCGGTGGTGCTGGAGGTCAAAATGTTAACAAGGTAGAAACTGCTATAGATCTTATACACAAGCCGACAGGTATAAGAGTTTTTTGCACACAAGAACGATCTCAGCTACAAAATCGTGAGAGAGCCATGGAAATTTTACGAGCTAAATTATATGAAATTCAATTAAAAGAAGCTAATGCTAAGGAGAGGTCACAAAGGTTAATGCAAGTTGGAACTGGAGATAGAAGCGAAAAAATTAGAACTTATAATTTTAAGGATAATAGAACTACAGATCATAGATTAGGCTCTAATTTTGCATTAGACCCAATTCTGGCAGGAAATTTGGACGAAGTTATTGATGCTTGTATAGCTCAAGAACAGAAAAGGATGATGGAAGATCTTAATGGGGATGACAATTAAAATTTTAGTGTTAAGCAGCTAAACCGATTACATATTTACTCCATTCTTTGTGCTTGCCAGAGTCTATTTGTCTTGTCGCTTCAAAATTTAAATTGCTTAGTGGGCGATATGGCTTTCGTTTTAAAGGCATATTTGCTTCTTCAGGTGTCCTACTGCCTTTTTGTACATTACATCTAAGACATGCTGTTGTTACATTTTCCCAAGTATCATTTCCACCTCTGCTTCTTGGTAAAACATGGTCTATAGATAAATCGCTACCTCTGTGGTTACAATATTGACAGGAGTTATTGTCTCTAAGGAGTATATTTTTTCTTGTAAGGGCAACTTCTCTGAAAGGAACTTTAACGTAATAACGAAGTCTAATAACGGTAGGTAGTTTTTGACCTGAATGTATTAAGTATGATTGATCTTCTTCTAAACTTTCTGCTTTACCTTTAATCATTAAAATTATAGCTCTACGCCAAGAAGTTATATTTAAAGGTTCATAAGAAGCATTTAAAACAAGAGTCTGGCCCATGCCAAAAAACAATTTACATGTCATGCTAGCGTTATATTTAAATAAGCGCATATAATTGCGCAAACATTAATGCAGATTTTCTTGAATAATCGAAAAAGTAATGTCGATAACAATTTAAATTTTGGAGGAGAAATTGATCCAACTCAAAGAGCTTGGATAGAAGTAAGTGGTAAAGCAATAGAATCTAACGTTAGAAAATTAAGAGCAAAATTAAAAAAAAATTGTGAATTCATGGCAGTTGTGAAGGCTGATGGGTATGGCCATGATGCCAAAGTTGTATCTGAAAATGCGATTAAAGGTGGTGCTTCTCAATTAGGGGTAGCAACCTTAAAGGAGGGAATAAAACTTCGTTCTTATGGAATTAATGTTCCAATTCTTATACTTAGTAATCTTTATGAAAAAAAAGATTTATTAATATGTTTAAGAAATGATTTGATGCCAACTGTTAGTACGATTAGGGAATGTTTGATTTGCAATAACATTGGAAAGAGTAATAATTTGAAATTTTCGTTACATTTAAAAGTTGATACTGGGATGTCAAGATTGGGATTTGATTGTAATCAGTTTGTTCAACAGTTTAATAATATTAAATCTCTTGAAAATATTGCTGTTAAGGGAATATATAGCCATCTTGCATGTGCAGATGAAAAGAATGCAATGGTTCCCAATAGCAGTACTCAATTACAAAAAGAAAGATTTCAAGAATTATTGAAACTTATAAATATTGATAATACAAAAAATATCAAGACTCATCTCTCAAATTCTGCTGGCATGATTCTTGGTAAAGATTTTCATTTTGATATGGTGCGAGTAGGTTTGTCCATGTATGGTTATTGTCCTTTAGGAATGATTAATGAAAAGTTGTCTCTTAAACCTGCTTTATTTTTGAAGGCTAAAGTTACCTTTATTCGAACAATTGAGAAAGGTATTGGAGTAAGTTATGGAAATAAGTTTGTTAGTGAAAGAAAAACAAAGTTAGCGGTCTTAAGTATTGGTTATGCTGATGGAATTATTAGAAATCTCTCTGGTAAAATTGATTTGATTCATAATAAAAAACTCTATCCTCAGGTAGGCTCCATAACAATGGATCAAATGATGGTAGATATTACAGGTTCTGATGATATTAAGGTTGGTAGTACCATGCTATTACTAGGATCTGATGGAGAACAATCAATTACTCCGATTGATTGGGCAGATAAATGTAATAGCATTACTTGGGAAATTCTTTGCTCTTTCAAAAATAGATTGCCAAGAGTACAAGTTGGGTAGACATTTCGATTAAATAAATAATTTTGAATGTTTTCCAAAAAATTGATAATGTATAAGAACTGGAGAGGTGGCTGAGTGGTTGAAAGCGGCTCCCTGCTAAGGAGTTACAGGAGGTAACTTTTGTCGAGGGTTCGAATCCCTCCCTCTCCGTTTTGAATTTATATAAGTTAATTTAAAACTTACATTACTACTTTGAATATATTTAATTCTCAGACTCATTTTTCATACTAATTTAGATGAAACAGTTCACTTTATATTTATGATTGGCTTGCTTCTTGAGTGGTTTAAGACTCTCGGCTTTACCAGGCTTATTTTTACTATTATTCTGCTGCTCGTTTTGGTTTTGTCTGGACCAAACTTGGTAATTCCCCACTCTGATTCACTTGATTATCTTGTGCTAGAGACCGTTAATCGTTGGATACCTGATTACTTTGGACCACCCCTAGTTTTCATTTATCAACTGAGCGGAACGCAATTTACTGGTTTTTTGGTACTCTCCTTATTGTTTTATTTCATATTCAGGCACTTTTGGAAAGATTTCATATGTTTGTTTTTTGGTACTTTAGGGATTTTAGGAATTATCGATCTTATCTTGAAACCTTGGTTTGATAGACCCCGTCCAGATAGTTCTTCGCTGCTTCTTAGTGGTGCAAGTTTCCCAAGTGGCCATGCTGCTGGTTCTGTGGTTTTCTATTTCATGAGTTGTACTCTTTTAGTGACTCACTATCCTCGACTGCGTCTCCCATTGTTTGTACTTTCTAGTCTATGGGTTTCTCTTGTATGGTTGAGCACTTTATACTGCAGAGCTCATTGGCCAAGTGATATTCTTGCAGGTGCTTCAGTAGGTTTTGTATGGCTCAGCATGTGCCTTGCAGCTCTTAAAGTTTGGGAAAAACATAAACATATTCCCTCAAACCAAAGCTGATTTCATGACGAATCCTTTTCCCTTACAATGGTGGAAGAATGTCTTTCTATTTATTTTTTATAAGTACTGAAGGTTAATATTTATAAGATCATTTACTGAATTCAAAACTAAATCAGCTCCTACTTCTTTTAGTTTGGATTCGTATAAATCACGTTCTTTTTTTCGGCCTTTCAAATGAAGATGCGGTGGAGCTATACCTATGCTTATGAAATTTTGACTTGGAATTTTTTTTCTTGCATTTAAGACTGTTTGAACATCAGCAATAGTATCGCCAATATAAGCAATAGGTAAATTTGAAGAGCCAAGTTTATTATTTGACAACTTTTTGGCTAG
>QCUW01000035.1 GCA_003210695.1 Prochlorococcus sp. AG-679-P15
TAGAAGATTTAGCTTTTAAATTTCTTGAACCTGAAGAATATAACAATTTAAAAGAGCAAATTGCCGTAAAAAGAAGTGACAGAGAAAAGAGATTAAACGTTACTTTAAATTTAATGAAAGATAACTTAGTCTCGTCAGGTTTAGAAAATTTTGAAATAACAGGAAGACCGAAACATCTCTATGGGATTTGGAGCAAAATGGAAAGACGACAAAAACAATTTAGCGAGATTTATGACGTTGCCGCTCTAAGAATTATTGTTAGCAATTCAGATAGCTGTTATAAAGCTTTAGCAGTAGTTCATGATACTTTTAAACCAATTCCAGGTAGATTCAAAGATTACATAGGCTTACCAAAACCTAATGGATATCAGTCTTTGCATACTTCTGTGATCGGCAGGCATAGGCCTATTGAAGTTCAAATAAGAACGACTTCAATGCATCAAATTGCGGAATTCGGAATAGCTGCGCATTGGCAATATAAAGAAGGTGGTTCTCCTGCATCTAGTAACGCAGAAAGATTTAATTGGCTTCGACAACTTGTAGAATGGCAACAAGAAGGTAACGAAAAAGATCATAATGACTATCTAGCATCTATAAAAGAAGATTTATTCGATGAGGAAGTATTTGTGATCACACCAAAAGGTGATGTTGTTGGTCTAAGAAAAGGATCAACTGCAATTGACTTTGCTTACAGAATACATTCAGAAATTGGCAATCATTGCAATGGGATAAGAATCAATGACAAGCTATCTCCACTATCTACATCATTGCAAAATGGTGATTTTATAGAAATTTTGACAAATAATAATTCAACTCCCAGTTTAGATTGGTTGAATTTTGTAGTTACTCCAACTGCCAAAAATAGGATTCGACAGTGGTATAAAAAAAGTCATCGAGATGAGACTATAAAAAGAGGAAAAGACTTGCTTGAGAAAGAAATAGGAAGGAATGGATTTGAATCATTACTTTCAAGTGATGCTATGAAAAAAGTTGCAAATCGATGCAACTTAAAGACTACAGAAGATTTATTAGCATCATTAGGATTCGGAGGTTTAACGTTACATCAAGTTTTGAATAGATTAAGAGAAGAAATTAAACTACAAACAGAAGAAATTAAAAGTGAATCTAATACTGAAATAGCAAAAACTCTAAAAAATAAAAATAATTCAATAACAACTAAATCTCATTCAAATAACAAATCACCGATCTCTGGGGTGGAAGGCTTAGATTATAGAATTGGAAAATGCTGCAGTCCACTTCCCGGTGAGGAAATAATTGGAACTGTCTCTCTAGGTAATCATGGAATCACTATTCACAGAAGAGATTGTGAGAATGTTATCCCAATACCAATAGAGAGAAGATTACCTGTGTCATGGAATCAAGGAAATAAAGTTCTTGAGAATAAATTTCCAATTCAACTTAGAATAGAAGTTATAGATCGGGTAGGAGTCCTAAAAGATATTCTTATGAGATTGTCTGATAAAGGTATAAATGTTAGTGATGCAAATGTAAAAACTGCTTTTGGTAAACCTGCCATAATTAACTTATGCGTTGGTCTAGAAAGTTATAGCCAGCTCCACAAAACAATTGATCAAATTAAATCAATGGCTGATGTTTTAGATATTGCAAGAGTAGGATTAAGTTAGTTTAAAGTTATATAATTTCAAAAAACTTTTTTATTTTTTTTTATTTTTTTATACAGAAAAAAAGCAATCACACCAGATATGGAAGCTAAAAATAATCCAACTAATGCCGAACCCAAAATTAATCTTAATGAGAAAACACTTCCCTTTTCCCATAATTCTTCTATCATCAAATTTTTTTCAAAAATAATATCTGTAGAATTTTTTAATAAGTATGAGCCAACTTTATAATTAAAAAAATATAGAGGAACATATGTAAAAGGATTACTTATCCAAGTCCCAATGGCAGCAAGAAAAAGATTTCCTTTTGCAACTCTTGCTAAAAATAATCCTAATAAAGTTTGAAAACCAAAGAAAGGAAAACATCCACAAAACACACCAACGGCTATTCCCTTCGCATTAAAAAATGGACTACCATCTTGTTCCAAAAATAATGATAGAATTTTTTTATAGTGAAATTTATTTATCAACTTCATTCTGAAATTACAATCAAGGCATATTTATTCTTTGATAATCGTAATTAATTATTCATAATATAGTGAGAGATGGGATCAATAGTCACTACTGAAGATACAATAGCAGCAATTGCTTCTGCCATAAGTCTAGGGAAAGGAGGCATAGCAGTTATAAGAGTATCAGGGAAAGATGCAATAAATTCCTGTAAAAATATTGTTATAACAAAATCTAAATATGCTTGGAAATCCCATAGAGTCTTTCATGGCTATATAAAAGATAATTTAGAAAATAAATTAATAGACGAAATTTTAATTTCAGTTATGCATTCTCCTAATAGTTTCACTGGAGAAGATATTGTTGAGTTGCACTGTCATGGAGGAGTAATAATTGTAAATAAAGTTATGGAAACAATATTATCCAATAACAAGGGAGTTAGAATTGCAAATCCCGGAGAATTTAGTCAAAGAGCTTTTCTCAATGGAAAAATAGATCTTACTCAAGCAGAATCAATTAACCAATTAATTAATGCAAAAAATCTTAAGTCAGCAGAAATAGCTTTTAATGGAATCAAAGGAGAAATTAAGAAAAAGATTGATAGTATAAAAAATGATTTAATCGAACAATTATCAGAAATAGAAGCAAGAGTTGATTTTGACGAGGACTTTTCAGATTTTAATTATCATGATTTTTCTAAGAGTATTAAAAAGATAAAAGAAAAAATAGGAATCCTTATAGAAAATACCAAAAGAGGGGCATACATTCATAATGGAATTTCAATTGCTCTTATAGGCAAAACTAATGTTGGGAAAAGTTCTCTTTTAAATCTTCTCTCAAAAAAAGACAAAGCAATAGTTACTAGTATTCCAGGAACAACTAGAGATACAATTGAGGTTAATCTTACTATAAAAGATATACCAATAAAAATAATAGATACCGCTGGTATAAGAGAAACAGATGAATATATAGAAAATATTGGAATAGAGAAAAGCTTTGAAATGATTAAAAAATCAGATTATGTAATTTATTTATATAGTCTTGAAGAAGGATTAAATAAAGATGACGAGAAAATTATAAGCAAAATCCCTGAAGAAAAATTAATTACTATCTTGGGAAATAAAAAAGATTTAATTAATTCAGAAAAAGTAAATAAAGAATATTTATCTAACACCATTTTAATGAGTATTAAAAATAATGAAGGGGAAAAATTATTAGTAGAAAAGATTATTAAAAAATGTGGGTCAAAACAATTTGAAAATATAGATGTTTTTTTAAATGAAAGACAAATATCTAATCTAAATGATTGCTTAAAAAATTTAAATGATACTGATCCAATAATTGCTAATCAATTACCCTTCGATCTATTATCTATTGAAGTCAGAGATGGAATAAAAAACTTATCGAGAATTACAGGCCAAGAATTAACTGAAGAGCTACTAAATAATATTTTTTCAAAATTTTGTATAGGTAAATAAATTTTTATTAAATTACATAAATAGATAAAGTAAACTTTAAAAGTTAAAATAAGAATCATTATCTTATTTAAATTTAGTGGATCTAAACTCGCTAAAAATATCTAGGATTATTGATGATTGGATTGAAGAAGATATTGGGAAAGGTGATCTAACATCAACTGCCATTACAAAAAAAACAGGAAAGGCCAATTGGATATCTAAAGAAGAAGGAATATTTTGTGGCGTTGAGATAATAAAAAAAATTTTTCAGAAAATTGATGAAAAGATAGAGTTTAACTTTTTAATTAATGATGGCGAAAAATTCTTGAAGGATCAGAAACTTTTAGAATTATATGGACCATCAAGAAGCCTATTAGCAAGTGAAAGATTAACTCTCAATGTAGGTATGCATCTATCTGGAATAACTACTTATACAAAAAATATTGTGGATGACTTAAAAGGTACAAATATACATTTAGCTGATACAAGAAAAACAACGCCTGGTTTAAGAATATTTGAAAAGTATGCTTTTAAATGTGGTGGAGGTGTTAATCATAGAATGGGATTATATGATGCTGCAATGATTAAAGAAAACCATATCGCGTGGAGCGACAACTTAAATAATATAGTTAAGAAAATTAGATTAAATACTCCATTTACAACTCATATAATTATTGAGGCAGAAGATATGAAACAGGCAAAAGATGCCGTTTTAGCTGGTGCAGATAGTATTTTGTTAGATGAATTTAATCCTGAATTTCTTAAAGAAGGGATTAAAGAATTAAGAGTGTTATCATCAAATATTTCTGGAAAAATAAAAAATAATTTAATCATAGAGATCTCTGGCATTAATCCAAGAGATATTAGTAAATATTTAATTGATGGAGTTGATTTAATTTCAACAAGTTCTCCAATTACTAAAAGTAATTGGATTGATTTAAGTATGCGTTATATTAATTAAATGATTCGAAAAGTATTCTAATAATTCATGCAGGTAATTTTAAAAGAATTAACAAAAAGTTTTGAAGTAATCCTTCTGAAAAATCTTATAGAAAATGGAAAGAAAGAAGTATTTGAAAAAATTCATAAAAATCTAATTAATCAATCCTCTAAAGAAGAATTTGGTGATTATCAATGTAATATATGTCTAGTTTTATCGAAAATTTATAAAAGGAACCCTAGAGAAATTGCCATTACATTTGTTCAGATACTTAAAGAAAATAAAAAAATATCCAATTTATGTGAAGATTTAGAAATCGCGGGTCCAGGATTTATAAATATAAAATTAAAAAATAATATTTTGATTGAAGAGATAAAATCTAATCTTCAATGCCCTAGAGCTGGAGTTCCATTATCCAATAAAATTAGTAAAAGTAATTCCAAAAAAAAAGTTATCGTAGATTTTTCAAGTCCTAATATTGCTAAAGAAATGCATGTAGGACATTTAAGATCAACAATCATTGGAGATACAATTTCAAAAATTTTTGAACTAAGAGGACATAGCGTATTAAGACTAAATCATATTGGAGATTGGGGTACACAATTTGGAATGCTAATTACGCAGCTTAAAGATTTATACTCTAGGGATCTAAAAGAAATAGAAAATATCAAAATTAGTGATTTAGTTGAATTCTATAAAGCTTCAAAAAAAAGATTTGATAATGAAAAAGAATTTCAAAAGAGATCTAGAGAAGAGGTAGTTAAATTACAAAAAGGAGATACTCAATCAATTGAAGCATGGAAATTATTATGTAATCAATCAAGAAAAGAGTTTGATGAAATCTATAAGACATTGAATATAACAATCAAGGAAAGAGGCGAATCATTTTATAATCCATATTTAAAATCAATTATTCAAGATTTAAAATGCAAGAAAATTTTAATAGAAGATCAAGGAGCTAAATGTGTTTTTCTTGATGGCATGACTAATAAAGAAGGTAATCCATTACCATTAATTATTCAAAAAAAAGACGGCGGATTCAATTATGCCACGACTGATCTCGCAGCTCTTAGATACCGATTTAATAAAGAACCTAATGGAGATAATGCGAATAGAATTATTTATGTAACAGATCATGGACAAGCCAATCATTTTATAGGAGTTTTTCAAGTCGCTAAAAAAGCAAATTGGATCCCAGAAGATTGTGAAGTAAATCATGTTCCATTTGGATTAGTACAAGGAATTGATGGTAAAAAACTTAAAACAAGAGAAGGAGATACAATCAGACTTAAAGATTTATTATCAGAGTCAGTTAAAAGAGCAAAAGAAGATCTATTAAAAAGATTAGAGAATGAAAGTCGTTTTGAAAGTGATGAGTTTATTTTAAATACTTCAAGAGTTATTGGAATTGGAGCAGTAAAGTATGCGGATTTAAGCCAAAATAGAATAACAAATTATCAATTTAGTTTTGAAAAGATGCTTTCGCTTAATGGTAATACAGCACCTTATCTTTTATATACACTTGTTAGAATTTCTGGAATTAACAGAAAAAATAATATGACTGAAGAAGATATAAATTCCAAATCTATTGAATATAGCCATGATTTAGAGTGGAAGCTTATAAGAAAATTACTTAAATTTGATGAAGTGATAATTTCTATTGAAAAAGACTTGATGCCAAATAGACTTTGTAATTATCTTTTTGAATTATGTCAAACTTTTAATAGATTTTATGATCAAGTACCCATTCTCAAGGAACAAAAAGAAAAGAAAATTTCAAGACTTTCATTATGTGCTTTGACTGAAAAGACTTTAAAATTAAGTTTAGAGCTTCTTGGAATTGAATCACTAGAGAGAATGTAATGAATGAATTTAATCACGTAAATAATATTTCCCCTATACCAAGAAAGGAAATAATAGATATGCAATCTTATTCTGCACCTTTAGAAAATAGAAGAAATTTACTACGTTTAGATTTTAATGAAAATACTTTAGGTCCAAGTGAAAAAGTATATGAAGCTATTAAAGGTATCAACTTAAATGAAATTTCAATCTATCCAGAATATAATTTATTAAAAGAATTTATAGCAAATCACTACTATGAATCTAGGCATTTTGATCAAGAAGAAATAGGTTTATTCAATGGGGCAGATGCTGCAATAAACGCAATATTTAATTCTTTTGGCGATAGAGATGAAATATTCCTGACCACAAATCCGACTTTTGGTTATTATTCTCCATGTTCAGAAATACAAGGCATGAGAAAGATAACTTGTACCTATGAAAAGGACAACTTTCTTTTCCCAATCGAGCAATTTAAAGAAAAAATAATTAAATATAAACCTAAATTAATTTTTATTTGTAATCCAAATAATCCTACTGGGACAGTTTTGAGTGCTCAAGAAATAATTAAATTTGCAAAACTGAATAAAGAATCTTTAATTGTGGTTGATGAACTTTATGAGAAATTTAATGGCGATAGTCTTCTTCCAGTAATAGATTTTGAAGAGATTAAAAATATAGTTATTATTCAATCGCTTTCAAAGACCGCAGGTTTAGCTGGTTTGCGAGTTGGATTTGCATTTGGCCATAAAAGTATAATTCAATATATTAATAAAGTTACAGGACCTTACGATGTTAATAGTTTTGCGGTTACTGCTGCATTAGCTGCTTTAAATGATAAATCTTACATAGATAATTATGTTTCTGAAGTAAAAAAAGCGAAAGTATTAATTGAGAAAAAATTTCAATCCACAACTATTAGGAAACATTTTGCTGGAGGAAATTATTTTTTAATTTGGCCAAATAAAAATCCCAAAATTTTAACAAGACAAATGCGAGAAAATGGTATTTTAATTAGAGAGATGAAAAATAAAAAAGATATTGAAAATTCTATAAGAGTAAGTATAGGAACTCAAGAACAAATGAACTTTTTCTGGAATATTTATAAAGAATTAGATATTAATAATTAATCCTTGAAAATATAAATTGTATTTTTATCAATTCTTTTTGAATCTATTTCAAAGCTTACACCAGGATATCTAACTTTAAAATCTTGCATATTTTCAAGAAATAAATCTTCGTTAGAATAATCACAATCATCACTAATATTTTTACCTCTATCAAAATAAACAGGGATCACAATAGAGGGCTTTAACCTTTTTACTACATCTGAAGCTTCTCTACCATCATAAGATTTAAATCCTCCGCCTATTGAAATAAATAAAATATCCGGACTGGACAAAATAATTTGAGTTTCTATATCTATTTCGCCAGCAGCTCCACCCATATGAACAATTTTTAAATTATTCTGCTCCCAACTCCATACAGTAGCCATCCCCAACCTTCTACCACCAACTCTGTCATGAGGAACCTCAACTCCTTTTAATAATATATTTTTGAGTTTATAAATTCCAGGTTCTACAAACATCAATTTATTATTTGGATTATATCCTTCATCAGCAAGTTTTGAACTAGCTAAAATGAAATCAGCACTCTCTACTTTTGGTTCATTTAAACCGCTCGCACAACCAACAGCCTTAAAGGGGTTCAAAAGAACTGATTTTTCTCTGCCCTTAATTAAGAAACTACTATGACCCAAACTTTTTAATAACAAATCACCAGCCATGGCGGATGAGGGTATTAAAAAAATAAATAATATGAGAAGAAATTTTTTGTTAAGTTTGATAATATTCATAGAAGAAATTTATAATTTCTATTTTACTTCTGTTCTGCCATATTTAAAAAGTTACTAATTAATTTATGACCAAATTGTGTTAAAACGCTTTCTGGATGAAACTGAACACCATGTAAATTTTTATATTTTTTATGAGAAATAGCCATAATAGTTGAATCCTCTAGAGTTGCTGTTATCTCAAAACAAGATGGTAGGGAATATGAATCCACAATTAAACTATGATATCTAGTAGCCACAAATGGACTATCAATATCTTTGAATAATCCTTTTTTATTATGAATAATTTTAGAGGTTTTGCCATGCATTAATTCTTTACCAACTATTACTTTACCGCCATAAGCTTGAGCTAATGCTTGATGACCTAAACAAACTCCTAATGTTGGAATTTCCTTTGATAAGTTTTTGAGAATTGGCAAACAAATACCAGACTGATCTGGATTACCTGGCCCAGGCGATAACAAAATACCATCAGGATTAATTTTACTTATTTCTTCTAAAGTAATTTCATCATTTCTTTTTACTAATAATTCTTTTGTTATATGATGATCTACTGAAAGCTCTCCCAAGTATTGAACTAGGTTATACGTAAAACTATCGTAATTATCAATAACTAAAAACATATCTTTTTTTAATTTAAAAATAATAATTTTATTTTAGGAATAAATAAATATAGACCAATAATAACAGAATTAATTGAAGCTAATAATACAGCTCCTGCGGAACAGTCTTTAGAAATTTTAGCTAGATTATTAAATTTTTTTTTGATCACTAAATCAACTAAAGATTCTATTGATGTATTTAAAATTTCTAAAATTAATACAGAAAAAATTGTAACGAGCAAAATTAAATAATCACTTACATCAAGTTGAAGAATATAACCAAGGAATAAACTAAAAAAAGCCAAAAGAACTTGGATTTTAAAATTTCTTGAATTTTTAAATGTATATTTGATGCCACTAAAAGCATATCTAAAACTTATTAATAAGTTTTTAGATGTGCTATAGGAATTTCTTTTACTTTTTAAAAGTTTTGCTTTATTCTTCATTTATTATTTATTAATAAGATTTTCTAATTTTGAAATTAAATATTCTTGAAAACTTAGCATATTATCTAATTCATTATCATCATTATGTTCCCATCCCAAAAGATGCAGTAAACCATGACTTGCTAAAAAGAGCATCTCTCTTGTTAGAGAGTGATTAAATTCTTGGGATTGTTTAAAAGCCATTTCTAATGATATAAATAAATCTCCCAATTCAATAAAATTTAAATCTTTAGTATTATCCTCCTGGGAAATAATTGGGAAAGATAAAACATCAGTAGGACCGGTTTTATTCATCCACTTTTGATTAATAGAAGAAATTTCATTATCATTAATAATCTGCAAACTTAATGAAAAAATTTTTTTATCAAAAATAAAGTTTGGGAAAGAAGGATCTTTTTCTTTAAGAATTAACTTAATCCAAAATAATAATATTTTTTCCCAAAAACCAGATTCAAAAATAATATTATCTGACTTATTTAGAAAATGATCTGATAATTTAGAAAAATCATTACATTTAAAAACTAAATCTATTTGTAAGTCAGATTTATCTTTTTGATACATACTTTTTTAAACAGGCATATTAGGCTTTCCTAAAGTAGCTATTAAAATTAAAAGTCCAATTAAAATTAAAAAAGTTATTGAAAAATGAGAGATACTTTTAGAACCCTTCCTTACCATATTTCTCATAGCTAGTTTTATAAAGCTAGGAGTAGATACCTTTTTTCCTAAATTTTCGTTTTTATTTGCCATAAATCTATTGAATAGAATCTTTTGAAGAAATATTCATGCGTAATAATTCATGAATAAATTGGTCTAACCCCCCATTTAGAACCCCATCTAAATCATTAGTCTCTTTCATAGTTCGTAAATCTTTGACCATTTGATAGGGATGAAAAACATAATTTCTAATTTGATTACCCCATGCAGCTTCAACAATATCACCTTTAATATCAGATATTTCAGAAGCTCTTTGTTCTTTAGCTATTACTAATAATTTAGCTTTAAGCAATAACATTGCTTTCTCCTTATTTTGTAACTGAGATCTCTCCTGAGTACATCTTACGGCGATTCCTGAGGGCAAATGTACAATCCTTACTGCTGTTTCTACTTTATTAACATTTTGTCCTCCTGCTCCACCTGATCTACTAGTTGTAATTTCTAAATCTTTATCAGGAATCTCCAATGAAATACTCTGATCTAATTTAGGCATGACCTCAACTCCAGCAAAGCTAGTTTGTCTTTTACCATTTGCATTAAATGGTGAAATTCTTACTAATCTATGAGTACCTTTTTCATGTTGAAGATAACCATAAGCATATTTTCCATTAACTTCAAAAGTAACGCTTTTAATACCTGCTTCTTCTCCGTCAGATAAATCAGTAATTTCTAAGACCATTCCATTATTATCTGCCCATTTTGAATACATTCTTAATATTATTTCCACCCAATCTTGAGCATCGGTGCCACCTGCTCCAGCATTAATAGAGACAATAGCAGACTCTTTATCATATTCACCACATAATAATCTTTGGGTTTCCCACTTATCTAAATTCTCTCTTAAAGTTACTAGCCCTAGATGTGATTCAACAATCATTTCTTCTTCAGGATCTAAGGAATAAAGTTCAAGAGAAGCTTCAGCATCAGAAATGAACATTTTCCATCTATCTAATAATTGAAGTTGATCTCTAACATCATCAAGATTGAGCATATGTTTTTTTGCATCTGCCTGATTACCCCAGAATTCTGGTTGAGCAGCAATTTGCTCTAACTCTTTTCTCTTAGCTAGTAAATTGGGGACGTCAAAGACAATCCTGAGCATTACCCAGGCGCTTAGTTAACTCTGAAAGATCTTTTTTAAATTCTGCTATATCTATCAAAATAGAATTGAATTGTTATTTATAATCTAACAAGCACTTTTATTTAATAGTATAAAATAAATAATATTTTAAAAAATGTCTAAAGTTGAAATTTATACTTGGAGATTTTGTCCGTTTTGCATACGGGCGAAATCTTTACTTGAGAAAAAAAATATAACTTTTACTGAACATAAAATAGATGGTGATGATAATGCAAGGGAACTCATGATGGAGAGAGCTAACGGTAAAAGAACAGTTCCTCAAATTTTTATTGATGACAAAAGTATTGGTGGTTGTGACGAACTTTATGAATTAGAAAATAAGAACAAACTGGACTTATTACTGAATTAGATAATATGAAATTTCTTTTTGTAGTTGACCCAATAAAAAATATAAATCCATTAAAAGATTCATCTGCAGCATTAATGCAAGCTTCTTCTAAGAAAAAAATAGAAGTATGGACTTGTACTCCTCAAGATCTAGAGGCAAGAGGAGATGAAGTATGGGCATCTTCCAGGAAAGCTGAAGTTTGTCCATGGATTTCTTTTAAAGAGAATAAATGTATCCCTCTTGCTGAATTTAATTGTATTTGGATGAGAAAAGATCCCCCAGTAAATGAGGGATATTTATATGCAACTCATCTTTTGGAAGTGGCCGAAAGAAAAGGAGTAAAAGTTATAAATAAGCCTTCCTCATTACGAGCTTGGAACGAAAAATTAGGAGCATTGAGGTACAGCCATTTGATGGCTCCAACAATAGTTGCAAGTAAAGTAAAAGATCTTATTAATTTTGCACAAATTAATCATGATGTAGTTGTTAAACCACTTGGCGGGAAAGGAGGTCAAGGAGTTATTCGTCTAACTAAGGATTCTCCAGGTATTAAAGCAATGATTGAATTAATAACATTGCAAGAAGAATTACCAGTAATGATGCAAAAATTCATTCCCGAAGTAAAAGAAGGGGATAAAAGGATAATTATTGTTAACGGTGAGCCAATTGGATCAATTAATAGAATCCCTCAAGGTGGGGACTTTAGGAGTAATTTAGCTATGGGAGGTAAAGCAGAAAAAACAAACCTAACATCTAAAGAAAAAAAAATTTGCATTGAGTTATCTCAACATTTCAAAGATGAAGGTTTATTCTTTGTAGGTATAGATGTAATAAATGGGATGCTTAGTGAAATTAATGTAACAAGTCCAACAGGATTAAGAGAGATAGAAACTTTATCTAACAAAAAAGTTACAGATCAAGTAATTGAAAAATTATTAGAAATTATTTAGTTGTTTTAGCAAGAAATATTTGCTTCACTAAAGATTTAAATTTGAGTTGAATCTCCTCAATTTCTTTGTTAGAGACAGAACCTTTTACTAACCCTGAACCAGCCGTAAATTCTAGATTTTGATCAATATAACGTGCACCTCTTATAGCTACTCTGAATTCTGAATTTCCTTCAGAATCTACCCACCCTATTGGCGAAGCATAATTTCCTCTAGAAAATGATTCAAGTGTGTTTATCCAATTCATTGCTTCCTTTTTAGGAGATCCACAAACTGCTGGAGATGGATGCAAAACTCTAAGCAAGTCAAAAGGGCATATATTATGAATCTTGGAATATACCAAAGTTTGTAAATGAGAAATATCTCCAAAAGAAGTTACCTTTAACGAACTTTTGGTATAGTTATTAATCTTTAAAAACTCCAAAGATTTAATTAAATACTGTATTACATAATTATGCTCTTTTATATCCTTAGAGCTTTGCATAAGTAAGTCCGGATTTAAATCACTTGATACTGTTCCAGCAATAGCTTCTAAAACCAAATCAGGCTTCATAAAAGAAAATAATTTTTCTGGAGATGCTCCAAATATAATATCTTTGCTATTTCTCCTCCAAACATATCTACAAGTATTTGGTTGATTAGTTTTTAATTTTTTCAAAATATTTATTAAATTTAATTTATTTTTAAAATCTATTTTGACTCTTGAAGCTAAAACTATCTTGTCAAGGTTACCTTCCTCTACTAATTGAATTCCCTTATTAATTAATTGCTTCAGATTATTATTTGATAATTCTAAAGAATTCAAAAAATAATTGATAGAAGGATAATCAAAACTATTTTTACTTTTTTGATTTTTTGAATTTAAAATCTGAGCCCTTATTGACCATAGTTCTTCAATTAATGTCCTCAAAGAAGATTTACCCTCTACATGTGCATTTATTCTTAACC
>QCUW01000036.1 GCA_003210695.1 Prochlorococcus sp. AG-679-P15
GCAAAAGCGAATGCAGCTCTTCGAGGCGATGAGAATGTAAATTCTGAAGACCTAAAAGTCGCAGTAAGGTTAGTTATTCTTCCACGAGCAATGCAAATCCCTCCAGAAGATGATGATATTCAACCACCCCCTCCAGAGGATCAGAGTCCCCCACCTCCACCTCAATCAAACAATGAAGAGTCTGAACCTGAGGCTAATGAAAATGATGAAAATCAAGATCAAGAACAAGAAGAAGATAATTTTGATGGAGAAGAAGAATCTACTCCAGAAATACCTGAAGAATTTATACTAGATCCTGAGGCATGTATGGTTGATCCTGATTTATTACTTTTTTCTTCAGCCAAAGCAAAAGCTGGAAATAGTGGAAGTAGATCAGTGATATTTAGTGACAGCAGAGGAAGATATGTAAAACCTATAATTCCGAGAGGTAAAGTAAAAAGAATTGCGGTAGATGCAACTCTGCGAGCGGCTGCTCCTTATCAAAAATCAAGAAGATTAAGGAATCCTGGTAAATCAATAGTAATCGAAGAAAACGACTTTAGAGCAAAGCTCCTACAAAAAAAGGCAGGAGCATTAGTTATTTTTCTAGTTGATGCTAGTGGCTCTATGGCTTTGAATAGAATGCAAAGTGCAAAAGGTGCAGTAATTAGACTCTTAACTGAGGCTTATGAAAATAGAGATGAAGTAGCTCTTATACCATTTAGAGGGAATCAAGCAGAAGTTCTTTTGCCTCCAACAAGATCTATTACGGCAGCAAAAAGAAGATTAGAAACTATGCCATGTGGAGGTGGCTCTCCTTTGGCTCATGGGTTAACTCAATCAGCAAAAGTTGCAAAGAATGCTCTTTCAACGGGAGATATAGGCCAAGTTATTGTTGTTGGAATAACCGATGGGAGAGGAAATGTACCACTAGGATTATCTTTAGGACAATCTAAGGGTGAAGATAATGAAAATGAAAATATTAATTTAAAGCAAGAAGTATTAGATATTGCATCTAAATATCCCATGTTAGGAATAAAGTTACTTATTATTGATACAGAAAGAAAATTTATAGCTAGTGGCTTTGGGAAAGAACTAGCAGAAGCTGCACAAGGGAAATATGTTCAATTACCAAAAGCAAATGACAAGACAATCGCAGCTATGGCTTTAAACGCGATAAATGAATTTTAAATTTTTATGGATAAATGTCGTTAAGAAATTTAGAAAGTCCAATCGTTAAATCTCTTATAGATTTAGTTAATTCTTTGTCTTTTGTTAATTTTTCGAAATCATCAGTCATATTATCAATTTTGCCTGATATTGATTCTGCTGCATCGATTGTTAACTTAATATCTTCCAAAGTTTCTTGGTCATTGATGCTAGATAAAATTTTATTTAAATGACCTGCTGCAATAGTTATTTCTTTTATGAGAGGTTTAACTCTAATAATCTCTTGCTTTGATAAATAAATTAGTTCATCAAGATTTTCTTGTGTTCTATCAAATTGATCTATTGAATTAACTACATTTTCAATTAAATTTTCTTGATTTGATTCTTTTAATAATTGATTTATTCGGTTAGTAATGTTTGAAAGGCTTGAAAGCTGCTTTCCCGTAATAGTGTCTCCTTGGCAAATGATTAATTTACTATTGCATTTTTCTGATGTAGATTTAAAGATTGTTTTTGGGATTGTTTTTTCACTAGTTTCTAAAGCTACTTGAACATCTCCCCCAAGAAATGAATTGGTTACAACTCTTGCAAATGCTGGCTTGGGAAGAATTATATCAGGATTATTAAGAACAATTTTTGCTTTGATTGATTCATTAGTGAAAAGAATATCTTCGATTGAACCTACTAAGATTCCTCTATAAGTTACTGGAGATTTTTTTGATAAACCACTTGCGTTATTAAATTCTGCAAATAGATACCAATTTTTTGAAGATAGTTTTACACCTCTTAACCAGAATGAAAAAAATGTAAATATTAATATTCCTCCTAATAAGGAAAATCCTACTATCGAATCTCGTAAGCTTCTACGCATAATGTTTAAATGTCTTTTGGTTGCATTGGGCCAGCAAGGTTTCCATTCCTAAATTGAAAAACGTAAGGATCATCACTTTTTTTAAATTCATTTATAGAACCCGCCCATCTGAATTTCCCTCCATAGAGCATGACAACTTTTTCAGAAGTCCTTTCTATAGTACTAAGAACATGGCTAACAACAATAGATGATCCATTTGCTTTATTGTTTGTTTTATTTATTAAGTCTTCAATTCTTGATGAAGCAATAGGGTCAAGGCCAGCAGTAGGTTCATCAAAAAGTAATAATGGCTTGTTTTTTTTATCTAAATCTTGATCTGTAATTAATGCTCTAGCAAAACTCACTCTTTTTTGCATACCACCACTTAATTCGTTTGGAAGTTTTTTCTCAACATTAAATAAACCTACTTCTTCCAAACATTCTCTAACAGTTTCCTGAATAAATTTTTTGGATAAATTTTTGTTCCTTTTTAGTATGAATCCTACATTTTCTTCAATATTTAAAGAGCCTAATAAAGCCGGATTCTGAAAAACTAATCTTACATCTGGAGGATTAGTTTGATCTAATCTTAAATAAGTTTGTTTTTCTCCAAATATTCTTAATTCCCCCTTATTGGGTAAAATCAAACCTGCCAAAATTTTTAATATAGTTGACTTCCCAGAACCTGAAGGGCCCACAATAGCTATTTTTTCTCCCTCATTAAGTTTTAAATTGATCTTATTTAGGACATTCTGTTTCCCCCAACTAATTGAGAGATTAGTGGTTTCTACAGCAGGTTTTGAATTTCTCAAAATTTATAAATAGCAAGTTGTCTTTAAATACATATTGCCTACTTTTTAATAATAAAAAAAGGATGTATGTATTTGATTTATAATTAAATTATATACAAATATAAATTTTGAAAAAAATTTAAGAGGGTTTTGATGAAGAAGAAAAAAAAAAGAGTACAGAGAAATTTATCTTATTTAAAAAAATCAAATTTGGGTTTAATAAATAGGGCTATAAGAATTCTGAGTTGGCTTTTGCCTGGACTGGTAATCAAAAGATGGATGATAACTTCTGCTATTGGATTATTGACTTCATTATTAGGAATAGCAATCTGGACTAATTTAAGACCACTTTATTGGTTGATAGACATTTTTTTCTGGATAATGAATCGTTTAACAAGTGTTTTACCTATTGCAATTTTAGGGCCTTTAATCTTTATCTTCGGACTTCTATTAATTGGTATTGGGCAAAATAGAAGTATTAATTCTATACAAAAAGCACTTGTTCCTGAAAAAGATACATTTTTAGTAGATGCACTCAGAGTAAAAAGTAAATTAAATAGAGGCCCAAATATTGTTGCTATTGGAGGTGGAACAGGCCTATCAACATTATTGAAAGGTTTAAAAAATTATAGTAGTAATATTACTGCAATAGTTACAGTTTCTGATGATGGAGGGAGCAGCGGGGTCCTAAGAAAACAATTAGGTGTTCAACCACCTGGAGATATAAGAAATTGCTTGGCAGCCTTATCAAATGAGGAACCCATTTTAACAAGATTATTTCAATACAGATTTTCAGGAGGAAGTGGCTTAGAGGGACATAGTTTTGGTAATCTATTCTTATCAGCTTTAACAACAATTACTGGTAGCTTAGAGAAGGCAGTTCAGGCCTCTAGCAAAGTTTTAGCAGTACAAGGACAAGTTTTACCAGCAACAAATATTGACGTAATGCTTTGGGCCGAACTAGAAGACGGTCAAAAAATATATGGTGAAAGCAATATAAGCCAATCAAAAAAGTTGATTTCTAGGATTGGCTATCTTCCTGAAAATCCTTCAGCACTACCTAGTGCAATTGAATCTATTAAAGAAGCAGACTTAATAGTGCTTGGCCCAGGGAGTCTTTATACATCTTTACTGCCTAATTTACTTGTCCCAGAAATTGTTGATGCTCTTTTAAAAAGTAATGCTCCAAAGATTTATATAAGTAATTTGATGACTCAACCAGGGGAAACAGATGGTCTTGACGTATATCAGCACATTAAAGCAATAGAAAAGCAATTATTAAATTTTGGTGTAAAAACTAGAATATTTAATGCAATACTTTCTCAAGTTAAATTTGAAAAGTCACCGCTTGTTGATTATTACCAAAGTAAAGGAGCTGTACCGGTTGTTTGTAATAAAGAAAAATTAATTTCAGAAGGATACTTTGTTTTGCAAGCTCCTCTTTACTCAAGAAAAATTACCCCAACACTCAGGCATGACTCCAGAAGGCTCGCAAGAGCAGTTATGTTTATTAATAAGAAATTAAAAAAATTAAATTAATAAATTTATTTAATATGCATCTTGTAATTCATAAAAATCAGGTTGAATATAATCTTTTCTTAATGGCCATCCTCTCCAGTCTTCTGGCATTAAAAGTCTTTTTGGATTTGGATGCTCAGAAAAATTAATACCGAACATGTCATAAGTTTCTCTTTCTTGCCAATCACTTCCTTTGAAAATTTTATAAAGACTAGGTATGGATAAATTTGAATCTCTATTTAAAAAGACTTTTACTCTTATTTCTTTAATCTTTTGGAGTTGTTGAATATCTTCAAGAGAGATTAAATGGTAAAAACTTACAAGACGTTTTCCTGGCCCCTCATCGTAACCTCCTTGGCACTGAAGATAATTAAATCCATATCTTTTTAAAGCAGAAATTGCTTCATACAATTTTTCTGGTTTTACGGAGAGCAGCTCAACACCAATGTGATCGTTACCTAAGGAGTCGTTTATAATTCCATCTTTATAAAGTTGATTACTTACTATCCCTCTTTGTTCTAGAAGTTCTTCTGAAGTTTTAGGTGAATTCTCTTCTTCCATTATTTTAATTATTTCTCTATTGAGTTTTTTTCAATTTTTTTTATACTATCTTCTTCTATCTGCTCTAAATTAGAAGACTCAATTGATTTTTCAGATTTTTTATTTAAATATTGGCCGGTATTTTCTGAAAAAACAATATTCATATTATGTTCAACAGTTAAATATCTGTGAGTCTGCTCAGCTTTACTCCTTTCAAGAATACTTTCATTCCCAACTTTTTTTCTTAATTTTATAACTGCGTCAAAAATAGCTTCTGGTCTAGGAGGGCATCCAGGAAGGTATAAATCAACTGGGATTAATTTATCGACACCTCTAACTGCCGTAGTTGAGTCTGCACTAAACATTCCACCTGTTATGGTGCATGCTCCCATAGCAATCACATATTTTGGCTCTGGCATTTGCTCATATAATCTAACTAATGCCGGTGCCATCTTCATTGTTACAGTCCCAGCAACAATTAGTAAATCAGCTTGTCTTGGAGAACTTCTAGGTACTAGACCAAATCTATCAAAGTCAAATCTTGAACCTATAAGTGCTGCAAATTCAATAAAACAGCAGGCTGTTCCATACAAAAGTGGCCATAAACTGCTTAACCTAGCCCAGTTATGAAGATCATCTAGGCTTGTCATTATAATATTTTCGCTCAAGTCAGTTGTTACTTGAGGAGCACCAAGAGGATTACATGTTTCTGCTCTAAGTTCTCTAACTGCTTTTGGTGAAAGCGAATTGTTCAATTTTTTAACTCCATTCTAAAGCTCCTTTCCTCCAAGCATACGCTAAAGCAATAATTAATATTGCAATAAATATTAATGCTTCAATAAATGCTAGTAAACCTAGTCTATTAAATGCAACAGCCCAAGGATAAAGGAATACTGTCTCCACATCAAATATAACGAATACTAATGCAAACATGTAGTATCTTATGTTGAATTGAATCCAAGCTCCCCCAATAGGCTCCATTCCAGATTCATAGGTTAATTTTCGTTCCCCAGTTCTTCCTTTTGGAGCAACTATAAGGTTAGTCACTAAAGCTAAAATAGGAACTGCAGCAGCAATTATTAAAAAACCTAAAAAATATTCGTAGCCTGGTAATAAAAACATTAAAAAAAGTTGTAGAAAAATTCGCTTAATTAAGCAAAATCTTTTAGAGTCTCTAAAGTTAAATACTAAATCGTGAGTGAAAACATTCAACCACCTTCTAAGGATAATCAAATATTTGATGATTTAACAAAGGATTTGAATTCTGAAGAATCCCCAAAAATTAAAGATAAAGAACTAATTACTAATGTAGAACAAAATAGATTCGAGTGTAGAAGTTGTGGATATATTTATGATCCAAAAGAAGGAAATAAAAAGCTTAATATCCCCCCAAATACCCCCTTTTCAGAAATCGATGGAAATACCTTTGCTTGTCCAGTTTGCAGAGCGGGTAAGAACTTATACAAAGATATAGGTCCTAGAGAAAAACCAAGTGGTTTTGAAGAGAATTTAACTTATGGATTTGGATTTAATAGTTTGCCCCCTGGCCAAAAAAATATTTTAATTTTTGGTGGTTTAGCATTTGCTGCAGCATGTTTCCTTTCTTTGTACTCTTTGCACTAATATAGATTCATGAAAAAATTTTTAACCATTATTCCAAACATACTTTTATCAATTGTACTTTGCTTTGTTTTAACTAGCTGTTCTTCAACTGGTGTAAAAATGAGCGAAAGCAGTCCATGGGAAACAATTCAATTAGAAGATCAGGCTAATGCATTAGATATCGATTTTATAAATAATAAGCATGGATTTTTAGTTGGTTCAAATAGATTAATTATGGAGTCAAATGATGGAGGGAAATCATGGGAAAAAAGATCCTTAGATATTTCTGCAGAAGAGAATTTTCGTTTGCTTGATATAGATTTCAATGGCTCTGAAGGCTGGTTAATAGGACAACCTTCTTTAGTTATGCATACTACTGATGAAGGGAAGAATTGGACTCGATTATCTCTTGGTAAACTCCCAGGCCAACCTTTTTTAGTTTCAACTATTGATGAGGGGATTGCCGAATTAGCTACAACTTCAGCTGCTATTTACGCCACCTCAAACGGTGGCGAAACATGGGAAGCAAAAGTATTAGACCCATCTGAACAGGGTGGTATAAGAGATTTAAGAAGGACAGCTAATGGAGATTATGTCAGTGTAAGTAGCCTTGGTAATTTCTTCTCTACTCTTGAAAGTGAAAGTGACTCATGGATAGCTCATCAAAGAGCAAGTAGTAAGAGAGTCCAAAGCATAGGTTTTACTCCAGACGGGAATTTATGGATGTTATCTCGAGGGGCTGAAATAAGATTTAATGAAGACAATAGTGATATTGATAATTGGACTAAACCAATAGTTCCAATTTTAAATGGATACAATTATTTAGATATGGGGTGGGATCCTGATGGGAATATATGGGCAGGAGGAGGTAATGGTACTTTAATCGTAAGTAAAGATGGTGGGAAAACTTGGAATTCTGATCCAGTAGCTTCAAACCTCCCAACTAATTTCATTAAGATCCAATTCTTAGAAAAAGATGAATTGGGTGATAAAAAAGGATTTATCTTAGGAGAAAGAGGATATATCTTGAAGTGGAACAGTTGATTTTAAAAAAAAACATTAATTTTCTCTTAATTTAACAACTGTCTGTAACCAAGCTGTAAATTTCTCCACAAAATTAGGTTTTTTCCTTGTAAGATCATAAGGTAAATAATTGTGATTATGGCCGCAGGTTCAACGGGTGAACGCCCTTTCTTTGAAATAATCACCAGTATCAGGTACTGGATTATTCATGCAGTAACACTTCCAGCTATTTTTATAGCAGGCTTCTTATTTGTTTATACAGGTTTAGCCTATGATGCTTTTGGAACTCCTCGTCCGGATAGTTATTTCCAAGCGTCTGAATCAAAAGCGCCTGTTGTAACGCAAAGATACGACGCTAAATCTCAATTAGATTTAAGAACAAAATAACTATGTCAAATTCTCAAGCCCCAATGCAGGCTGTGGAAGTCCGCGTTTATCCTATTTTTACAGTACGTTGGCTAGCAGTGCATGCTCTTGCAATTCCTTCAGTATTTTTCTTAGGTGCCATAGCAGCTATGCAATTTATTAGACGTTAAATTTATCAATTATGCAAGTTAACGAAAATCCGAATAAAGTTCCCGTTGAACTTAATCGTACAAGTCTTTACCTAGGCTTATTATCAGTATTTGTTTTGGGAATTTTATTTTCCAGTTACTTTTTCAACTAAATAAAAACTATGAGTAAATTAAAAGGACCTGATGGTCGAATTCCAGATAGATTACCTGATGGCAGGCCAGCCGTTGCATGGGAAAGAAGATGGACAGAAGGTACTCTGCCACTCTGGTTAGTTGCTACAGCTGGTGGAATAGCAGTTATCTTTGTATTAGGTATATTTTTCTACGGATCATACCAGGGAGTTGGTGCAGGATAAAACTGCCTTATCTTTTCAGCAAATTTAAATTGATTTACTTCCAATAAGAATCAGTAAATATCTTTAGCTTTTCTTTTGTTGAGCTAGAGATATTTTCTTTTTGTGTTATAAGACCATCCCTCAAAGAATTATGAGACTTACTTTCAGGTCTCTCTATATCTATAACTTTCGCTATCTCAAAGACGATTTTATTAGCAACTTCTGTATTTGCTTTTAAATTCTCCAGAACCATGTCAACAGATACTTCTTGATGAGTTTGATGCCAGCAATCATAATCAGTAACCATAGATAAAGAGGAATAAGCTATTTCTGCTTCTTTAGCTAATCTTGCTTCAGTGTGATTAGTCATTCCTATTATTGAACATCCCCAACTTCTATACAAGTTAGATTCTGCTCGGGTCGAAAAAGCAGGACCTTCCATAGCTAGATAGGTCCCTCCTCTATGTAATTGCCTTCCTCCAGGAATATTTTTTTCTCCAACATCACTTAAAATTCGGGATAAATTCCGACAGAAAGGATCTCCCATAGTTACGTGAGCTACTGCTCCTTCATTAAAAAATGTTGCTGGTCTATTAACAGTTCTATCAATAAATTGATCAGGTACAACTATATCAAGAGGTCTAATTTGTTCCTGAAGTGAGCCAACGGCTGATGGAGCTATAATCCATCTCACCCCAATTGATCGGAGAGCCCAAAGATTTGCTTTGTAAGGAATTTCTGTTGGGTTAAGGCCGTGTGATCTTCCATGCCTGGCTAAAAAAGCTATCTCTAAATTACCAATTTTAAAGAGCCTAATTGAATCAGAGGGTTTACCATAAGGGGTATGGATCTCAAGTTCTTTAAAACATTCTATTTTATCAATTGAATAGAAACCACTGCCCCCAATTATTCCTAATCTTGAATTTTCAATTGGTAATAAATGCTCTTTATTCATTGAGATACAAATGACTATTAATCATCTAGTACTAATTGGAGGGGGACATACAAATGTTCTCTTGATGAGA
>QCUW01000037.1 GCA_003210695.1 Prochlorococcus sp. AG-679-P15
AAGAGTAAAAAAGATTAGAGAGCAGATGCCAAGTTTAAAACATAGAAAAACGAAACTTTTTGCTGAATGATGTCAAAGTTTTTTTTAAATAAACTTTCTCGCTACTTATCAATATTTTTATTTTTTAATTTAAGCATCTCTCCAGTCAAGTCATCTAGCGCACTAGCTGCATGGAGTTTAAATTCTAATGGAGTTTTAGAATTAAGGACTAAATCAAATTCAAAATTAAAGGCCTACTTTCAAAAAAGAGGGAATACTTTTGGGGATAGATTTTGGATAGATTTCCCAGGGGAACTTAAAAATCCACGAACTATAGAGGGAAATGGTCCAATCAAAGAAATTAGATTAGGCAAACCAATTAGAGGAAAAACAAGATTAGTTATTGAATTTTCTGCTAATAGTAATTTAAACCCTCTTGATTGGAAGCTAGTAGGTGTAGATCAAAATAGATGGAAAATAAAATTATTTTCTTTACCAAAAAATTCATTTAAGAAAATTGGTGAAGGTCTCGTCGGCAAATCCACTATCAATCATAGGGCTAATAAAAAGTTATTTAGGGTAACTGAGAGAAATAATGAGTTTTTACAATTGCCTGAAGTTAAAAGAAATAAGTTTTATGTTGTTTTAGATCCTGGCCATGGTGGCCAAGATCCAGGGGCAATCGGGATAGGTGGTTTAAGAGAAGCAGAAGTGGTACTTGATGTTTCTAAAAGAGTGAAAAATTTATTATCTGAAAAAGGTGTATATGTAAGGATGACTAGAAATAATCAAGTAGATTTAGATTTACCTCCTAGAGTCTCAATAGCCAACAGATCAGATGCTGATATTTTTGTGAGTATTCATGCCAATGCCTCAAGAGGTAAAAGAAAAGATATTAACGGATTAGAAACTTTTTATTATATGGGCTGGAGGGGCAGATTATTAGCTAAAAAGATTCAAAAACAAATCCTCAAAGTTTCTCCTGGGAGTCCAGATAGAGGCGTAAGACAGGGTAGATTTTTCGTTATTAAAAACACTAAAATGCCGGCAGTTCTTGTAGAAATAGGTTTTTTAACAGGAAGATTAGATGCTAGAAGGCTTGAAAAATCAATTCATCGCAAAAGAATAGCTTATGCAATTACAAAAGGTATTCTTGAATATCTTTCTAGGGTAGGGTGAAACTTAAAATAGGAATATTTGACAGTGGTATAGGCGGGTTTACTGTCCTAAATTCTTTATTGAAGACACGAAGAGATCTTGATGTTTTTTATTTAGCGGATACAAAAAGAGTGCCTTATGGGAATAAAGATTCTGAAGAAATAAGATCTATTGCAAAAGAAATTTGTGGTTGGTTTCAAGATAAAAATTTGGATGCATTATTAGTTGCTTGCAATACTACAAATTCATGTGCCTTGGATATTTTAGAAAATTTTTTAGGGATACCTGTTTTTGATCTAATTAATTCGGTTTCAGAAATATTAACTAAAGAAAGAATTGGCGTTTTAGCAACTCCCGTAACCATTAAAACCTCATATTATAAAAAAATAATAGAATCCAAAATAGAAAATGTAAAAGTATTCCAGCAAGCATGTCCCGAATTTGTGTCAGAGATAGAAAAAACTAAGCCAAACCTAAAAAAATTAAATTATTTATCAGATTTATATCTTAATCCTTTATTGAAAAATGATATTGAAGAAATGATACTAGGATGTAGTCATTATCCTTTGATTTATAGTGTTTTAAAAAATAAAATGCCTTCAAATCTAAAAATTCATGATCCCTCAGTTGCTTTAGTGAATAAATTTAATAATTCATTCTTAATTTCAAAAAATTACAGTTGTAGAAGTATCTCTCATGAAAATGTAAAGTTCTTTGTTACCTCAAAAAGTGGAGAATTTTCTAAAAAAGTAAAGCATTGGTTGGAAATTAATAAAGAAATTAGGTTAGTTAACCTCCGAACTAATGATTGATTCTTTAGTATATGTAAGAGGAAAATCATGAACACAGTAACAGAACTTCTACAACCAGTTGAAAATGATCTTGATGATCTTATTTTTGAACTGAAAAATTTAATAGGTGCTGGTCATCCAATTCTTCAAGCTGCAGCCGAGCATTTATTTAGTGCAGGAGGAAAAAGGTTAAGACCTGGTATTGTTTTGTTGGTTTCAAGAGCTATCTCTCCAGAATTTTCTTTGTCTACTAAACACAAAAGACTCTCAGAGATAACTGAAATGATTCATACAGCATCTTTAGTTCATGATGATGTTGTAGATGAAGCATCTACAAGAAGAGGTGTTGATACTGTACACAGTAGATTTAACACAAGAGTAGCAGTTCTAGCCGGGGACTTTTTATTTGCTCAAGCTAGTTGGCATTTGGCAAACTTAGAAAATGTAGATGTAGTTAAATTACTCAGTAGAGTAATAATGGATTTAGCAGAAGGTGAAATAAAGCAAAATTTAAACAGATTTGATTCTGGACAAACTTTTTCGAAATATATCAATAAGAGTTTTTGTAAAACTGCTTCCCTAATTGCCAATAGTACTAAAGCAGCTGGAGTTCTATGCAATTTGGAAAACGAAAAATTAAACTGTTTATATGAATTTGGAAAGAATATTGGATTAGCTTTTCAAGTAGTTGATGATATCCTTGATTTCACAGGTAATGACAAACAATTAGGGAAACCAGCTGTAAGTGATCTTGCTAGTGGCTATCTCACTGCTCCAGTTTTATATGCTCTAGAAGAAAATAAAAATTTATCTGTTTTGATAAATAGAGAACTTGTAGAAAAAGAAGATTTAGATAATGCTTTAAATATTGTCATGAACTCTCAAGCTATAATTCGTTCCAGGAAATTGGCTGAAGATTTTGCTGTTCTCTCAAAGGAAGCAATATTATGGCTCCCAGACTCTGAATACAAGAGAGCTTTATTAGCTTTACCTGAATTCGTCCTTAGTCGTCTTTATTAGATTTATCAAAAAATAAATTTTTGTAGTTAAAAATACATTATAAATTCTTGAAAATTATAATTAAGTTTATTAATTTAATTGTGACTAGATACATCTAATGACATTAGATAAAAAACATTCAATCAACAATATTCTTGAAGAAAAGAGAATTTTCCAACCTTCAAAAGAATTTTCAGACAAATCAAATATAAAAAGTTTTGAGGAATTACAAAGTTTAAAAAAACAAGCTATAGAAAACCCAACTAAGTTCTGGGAATCTTTTGCAAATTCGGAAATTGATTGGTTTGAGTCATTTCAGACTGTCTTAGACCGATCAAATGCTCCCTTTTTTAAATGGTTCAAGGAAGGAAAATTGAATATTACTTATAACTGCTTAGATAGACATATCAAAAACGGAATGGGTAATAAAACAGCGCTTATATGGGAAGGTGAGCCTGGTGATAATAGGAAATATACTTATCAAGAAATTCTCAATGAGGTATGCAAAGCTGCCAATGCTTTGAAATCTTTAGGTATTAAAAAACGCGATTTGGTATGTATTTATATGCCAATGATTCCTGAGGCGATGTTCGCTATGCTTGCTTGCGCAAGAATTGGGGCTCCGCATTCAGTCGTCTTCGGAGGTTTCTCTTCAGAGGCTTTAAAGGATAGATTAATAGATGGTAATGTAAAATTCGTTATTACTGCGGATGGTGGTTTTAGAAAAGATAAGGTGATTGAGCTTAAAAAAGCGGTTGATGTAGCAATTGAAAGTGGGTCAAATACAATCGTTGAAAAAGTTGTTGTAGTTCAAAGAACTAAAAAAAATATTTCAATGGTAAATAATAGAGATTTTTGGTGGCACGAATTATTAAAAGATCAGAAAGATTGGTGTGAACCTGAAATTATGAATAGCGAAGATAGATTATTTGTCTTATATACTTCAGGTTCTACTGGTAAACCAAAGGGGGTTGTTCATACAACTGCTGGTTACAATCTCTGGTCTCATCTAACATTCAAGTGGATTTTTGACATAAAAGATGATGATATCTATTGGTGTACAGCAGATGTTGGGTGGATCACTGGTCATAGTTATATTGTCTATGGACCTTTATCAAATGGCGCAACAACTCTTATGTTTGAAGGTGTTCCAAGGGCTTCTAATTTAGGAGCTTTTTGGGAAGTAATCCAAAAATATAAAGTTACTATTTTTTATACAGCCCCAACAGCAATAAGATCATTTATGAAATCTGGACGTGAAATTCCTGATCAATACGATTTAAGATCTTTGAGACTTTTGGGTACAGTTGGTGAACCAATTAACCCCGAAGCGTGGATGTGGTATAGAGATGTAATTGGTAATAATAATTGCCCGATAGTAGATACATGGTGGCAAACTGAAACAGGTGGTGTAATGATAAGCCCCTTACCTGGAGCCGTTGCAACAAAGCCAGGTTCAGCAACATTCTCTTTACCAGGAATTGAAGTTGAAGTAGTAGATAAAAATGGAGAAAAGGTAGCGGAAAATGAGGGTGGATATTTGATTATTAAAAAACCTTGGCCTGGAATGATGCGTACAATTCATGAAAACTCACAAAGATATTTAGAGAGTTATTGGGAATATATCTCCTATAAAGGTGAAAAAAATGTTTATTTTGCTGGTGATGGAGCTCGGATTGATAATGATGGATATATTTGGATTATGGGAAGAGTAGATGATGTTATAAGTGTTTCAGGGCATCGTTTAGGAACTATGGAAATAGAATCTGCATTAGTAAGTCATAAATCAGTTGCAGAAGCTGCTGTTGTCGGAATAAAAGATGATTTAAAAGGTGAGGCTATAGTTGCATTTATATCTTTAGAAAAAAATATAAATAGTTCTTCAGAATTAGTTGATGAGTTAAAGAAACATGTGGTTTATGAAATTGGAATTATTGCTAAGCCAGAAAAAATAATAATATCCGACTCTCTGCCAAAAACACGTAGTGGAAAAATAATGAGAAGAATTTTGAGATCTTTGGCAGAAGGCGAAAAAATAAGTGGAGATATTAGTACCCTTGAAGATAGTTCTGTTTTAGAAAAATTAAAGGAAATATCTTAAATTGATTTGTCAATTAAATTAGATATTTGTTTAATTGTATATCTTTTAAAATCATCGTCAGCCCAATCACCTAAAAAGTTTTCTCTAAGACCTGCACTAGCAATGATAGTATGAGTTCCCTTAAGCTTTATTCCATTGGTGTTATCTTCTTTTCTTGATCTAAGACAAGAAAGTAATTTATCTGTTTGATCTAATTCATCTGAGTTAAATTTTATTAGAAAATTATTTTTTTGATTATAAGTTTTTTTGATTATTCCAAATGTTCTTTCTGGACTTGGGCTAAATTCGCTATTGAATTCTAATTTTTGAGAAATCTTTTTTAAAAAAGGTATAGATCTGTTAGCACTAAAGTTATTAAAACTTATTGATATAAATTTCTCACAATTCCTACCTCCATCTGGAGAAATTAAGTGAAGTTTACAACCAAGGCTATGTCCAATTCTTATTGAGGGAATAGATGTTCCTAGCCTTTTTGATAAGGATCTTTTACAATTTTTAAAATCTTTCCATGCTCTTATTGCAAGTTCTTGGTGATCAAATTGAGGCGTGTATTTATATGCATGTACTGCATAGTTTTTTTCTATTAAGCTTTTTATAAATCTTTTGTATGTTAAATCTGGTTTGGAAGCTAAATAACTACCTCCAATAAATTCAATAATTTTTTTTGGATTTGAAGGCCAATAACAGTAATTATTAAATTGATATTTTGTAAAAGTCATTTAATATTCTTTATTCAAAACCTTTTAGGTTAATTTCTAATAAGATTTGGTTTTTTTTACTTTATTTTGTTTAATTATTATTAATTTAAAAGAAAAAAATATCAAATGCGTCAAAATATATTAGAGGTTTTTTGATAATTGGAACTACCAAACAAAAAGAAATTAAATCAATTGGATTTAATTAATAATGAAATTAAAAGTAATGATAATGAGAAACCCAGTTTTTTAAATAAATCAATCTCAAGCTCCAAAATTAATAATCAAAATAAAACAATAGAAAACATTTTAATTCTTGATACTGAGACAACTGGCTTAGATGAAAATAAAGATGAAATTATTGAGATAGGTTGCATCCTATTTAATGTAACTTCTAAATCTGTCCTCTCTCAAGTTTCTTTCTTATTCCCAGTAAGTTCAAATGAAGCTGAACATGTTAATGGGATATCTGCAGAAGTTACTAATATTAAACAACCTTGGGAGGAAGGATTGAATTTCTTTTTAAAACTTGTGGATTGTTCAGATTTAATAGTTGCTCATAATGTTGAATTTGACAAAAAGTGGTTTGGAAAAGGTAGATTGCCCAATCTCGAAAAAAAATGGATTTGTAGTTTAGAGGATATTAATTGGTCATTTCAAAAAAACTTAAAAAATAGACCATCAGTTACTGATCTTGCACTGTCTTTCTCAATTCCAGTTTGGAGTTTGCATCGAGCCTTATCAGATTGTTTCTATATTTCGGAGGTTTTCAAAAAATGTGAGAATTTAGAAGAACTTCTTATTAAAGCGACTGCACCAAGATTTTTATATAAAGCATTGGTGACTTATGAAGATAGATCATTAGCTAAGAAGGCAGGTTTCCTCTGGAATAATCCTGCGCAAGGTGCTTGGGCTAAAAAATTAACAGTCGAAGAAGCAAATAGTCTTGATTTTAAAGTGCAGATATTGGATTAATATTTCGGCTTTTTAAATTTGAAAAGTCAATACTCTATTTCACAGGGCATCCATTTTTTACCCATTTTATGCGATCCGATACATCCATATTCTGATGCAGCTTTTTCAGCCTCCTCTTGTGTTTTAAAAATGCCTGGCATCATGGTCTCTTTTTTTATATTTGAAGTCTTCTCAGAGGGAATGTGATTCTCATGGCTATGTGATTTAGGAGAATATTCCCATAATCCCATAGTGGTTATTCCAGCAGAAATTATTCCCATGCCAACTACTGATAAATTTAATATTCCCATAGCAACAGCACCAAAAGAGAAAACGCCCATTGGCACTACCCCAATACTAATAACGCCCATTGGGACTATTCCAATGGAAACGATACCTAATGGAGCAATGCCAAAGGCAATTTTTTTTGGTTTTGTTCCACAATGCTGACTCTCTTTATTATTTTTTATTTCCAATATTTTGTATGAATGTTAGATTAAATTATGACATAAAGAATTCCAGCAAAAATTTAATTTCTATTTAAATTAAAAATTTTGAATTATTAATTAGAACTTTGAATAACTTTAAAAATCTTAGAGGAACGGTAGATCTTTTACCTGATCAATTAATAAAGTGGCAAAATGTCGAAAAAATAATAGTAGAACAACTTTCTAGGTCTTCTGTGAAGGAAATTAGGACTCCAATACTAGAAATGACTGAATTATTTATGCGTGGTATTGGAGAAGGAACAGATGTTGTTAGCAAAGAGATGTATACATTTTTAGATAGAGGTGAAAGGTCCTGTACATTGAGACCAGAGGGAACCGCCTCAGTCGCAAGAGCATTAATTCAAAATGGAATATCAACTAAACCTTCTCAGAAACTTTGGTACATGGGACCAATGTTTAGATATGAGAGACCTCAAGCAGGAAGGCAAAGGCAGTTTCATCAGTTAGGCGTTGAATTTATAGGTTATGAATCAGTAAGAAGTGATATAGAAATTATTACTTTGGCTTGGGATATTTTGGAGAAATTAAGCATAAAAGCACTTAATCTTGAAATTAACACCTTAGGGGATCATATTGATAGGTCAAATTTTCAAAAGGCATTTTTAAAATGGTTAGAGATTAATAAAAACTCTTTAGATTTAGATTCTCAAAGGAGAATAGATAAGAATCCTTTGAGAATTTTAGATACTAAAAATATTCAAACAAAAAAAATTCTTGAAGGTGCTCCAAAATTATTTGATTTTTTGTCTGAAAAAAGCCTCAAGAGATATTTAATTATTAAAGAAAAGTTAAAGTTCCTTAAAATACCGTTTATCGAAAATTTTAATTTAGTAAGAGGTTTAGACTATTACACACATACTGCATTTGAAATAACGAGCGGAGCATTAGGTTCTCAAGCTACAGTATGCGGAGGAGGAAGATATGATAATTTGATAAGTCAAATGGGGGGGGCAGAAACCCCAGCAATTGGATTTGCAATTGGATTAGAGAGACTTATTTTATTATGTGGTAATAAGCTTGAAGAAAATAGAAAAACAGATATCTATATCGTGAATAAAGGCGTTCATGCAGAAACATTGGCAATGAAATTATCTAGAAAGTTAAGAAATTACGATTTGATAGCAGAATTAGATGTTAGTGGAGCGTCATTTTCAAAGCAATTTAAAAAAGCTAATAAAATCAAATCAAAAAGCATTATTGTAATCGGAGATGATGAAGCAGTTGGAAATAAATTTGTTATTAGGCTTTTTAATAATGACAATTCAGAAAATAAAGAAGAAACTATATCAATTGAAGATAATATAAAATTAGAAAAGTGGTTAAAAAGTAATTTGCTTTTAGATAAAAACCTTTAGAATATTGGAAATCATTTTATTAGTCTCTTTATTAATTATGTTTTCATTTATATTTTTAAAATTTTATAAATATAAAGAAGCTTTTAAAAAAAATAAAGATATTAAATTAAATAAAAGTAATCTCTATGAATGGATGAATATGACAAAAAAAGAAAGATTTGATTTATCAAAAAATGAATCTAATTTATACTTAAAAAAAAGGAAAACTTTATTAGAAGAAATTAGAAAAGAATATAAAAGTATTTCTAAAAATGATCAAAAAAGCTTATAAGTTTTTTTAAAATTCGTGGAAAATTACTGGACTTCTAGTAAATCTATTCATGGATT
>QCUW01000038.1 GCA_003210695.1 Prochlorococcus sp. AG-679-P15
AAGAAATGTTCTTGAATCGGAAAAGAGAAGGAGAACATTAGAAGTTTTAAAATTGAGAGGCACAATTCATATGAAGGGAGAATTTCCATTCACAATGGGAGATGATGGTATAAGTGTTTTTGCCTTGGGGGCTATGAGATTAACACAAAGATCCTCAAATATCAGAATAAGTTCAGGAGTTAAAGATCTTGATGAAATGTGTGGAGGTGGTTATTTTCAGGATTCTATAATTTTGGCAACTGGTGCCACTGGTACAGGTAAAACAATGCTTGTATCTAAATTTATTGAAGATGCCTATAACCATAATGAAAGAGCAATACTCTTTGCATATGAAGAATCTAGAGCACAACTACTTAGAAATGCGACAAGTTGGGGAATAGATTTCGAAAGAATGGAAAGTGATGGATTATTAAAGATTATTTGTGCATATCCTGAATCAACTGGTTTAGAAGATCATCTACAAATTATAAAAACGCAAATAAATCAATTTAAGCCAAAAAGAATGGCAATTGATTCTCTCTCAGCACTTGCTAGGGGAGTAAGTTTGAATGCTTTTAGACAATTTGTAATTGGAGTTACTGGTTATTCAAAACAAGAAGAGATAGCAGGTTTTTTTACAAATACTGCTGAAGAGTTCATGGGAAGCCATTCGATTACGGACTCTCATATTTCAACTATCACTGATACTATTTTATTACTCCAATACGTTGAAATTAAAGGAGAGATGGCTAGAGCTTTAAATGTTTTTAAAATGCGAGGTTCGTGGCATGATAAAAGGATAAGAGAATTTATAATTACAAGCCAAGGCCCTGAAATAAAAGATTCATTCTCTAATTTTGAGCAAATATTTAGTGGTGCGCCTCATAGGATTATTCCTGATCAGAATGTTCAGAATACTTTTAAAGGGGTTAATAAAAATTAGATGAATTCACTTACTTGAGAATTAGAATAATTTTCTGTATTACTAATTGTTTGAGTGAGTAATTCATCTTTGTCAGATTGTTCTAAAGGTAAATCAAACCAAAAGGTTGTTCCGATACCTAGTTCACTAGCCATTCGTATTTCACCACCATGTTTCTCAATTATTCCTCTTACAATTGATAAGCCTAATCCCGTGCCTTGTTCGGTGTGAACAGCATTTTCAACTCTATAAAAACGATCAAATATTTTTTCTTGATCGGACTGAGATATACCTGAACCTGTATCGGCAATTTCAATTCTTACTTTAGGTAAGGGTGAAACTAATTCACATTGAGGAGCCTCTTTAATGTTATTAGGAGGGAAGGCTGGACATGAATCAGGCCAGGTATAAGCCCTGATTTTGAGAGTACTATTTTTAGGACTGAATTTCAAACCGTTACCCAGTAAATTATCAAAAACTTGTAAAAGCAAGTCGAAATTTCCAAGAATTGATGGGATATTTTCTTCTATTTCGTGCGCTAAGGAAACATTTTTTTCAGTAGCATTAAGTCTATAATTCCTTAGTGTTTGTTCTATAGCTGGCTTAATTTCCATGGGCTCTAATTGAATTATTTTTCCTGACTCTAATCTTGATAAATCAAGAACATCATTTACCAGCCTTGTTAATCTATCAGTTTCTGAATTGGCAATACCCAAAAATTCAAGTTGCTCATCGTTAGAAAGTTGATCTTTTAAATCATATAAAGTTTCTACATAACTTTTTATATTAAAGAGTGGAGTTCTTAGTTCATGAGAAACATTACTTATAAATCTATTTTGTGCTGCATTAAGTTCAACTTCTCTTGTTAAATCCTGAATAGTTACTGCTATCCCTTTTAATTCAAGTTTATTTGTATCTAAAACTGATTGTAAAACAATTCTAAGAGTCCTCGAGGGTTCCCCCAAGCTGCACCTTAAATCGTCACTTTCTTTTTCTCTATTTAAAATCGATTCTATATTCGTGTGTAAGTCATTAGATAAAATTTCAGGAATTTCATTCAAAAGATATTTACCTTCTAGAAATCTTCCTTCCCAACGAAATAATCTTTTTGCTGTGGGATTAGTAAGAACAATTTTGCCTTTGGAGTCCAATAATATTGCTCCATCAGCCATAGTTGCTATTAGTGACTGTTGTTTTATCTGAGCCGCTTTAAGTTCTTCAATATTTGCTTCATTATAATTCTCCAGTTGAGAAGCCATTCTGTTAAAACCAGTTAGTAATTCGCCTAGGTCTCCAGTCATAGGTAAAGAGATCCTTGATTTGAAATTACCTTTTGATATTTCTCTAACACCTCTTACTAATTCTCTTACTGGTCTAGTAATAGTTAAAGCATTAAAAACTGCACCAAGTATTACTAAAACCCAAATAGAAATAAAAACTGCTATCGTAACTTCTCTGGTTAAAGCAGCACTAGCTAAAGCTTTTTTATTAGGCGTAACTCCTAAAGCTAATGTTCCAAGATACTTGCCTTTCCATAACATAGGGACAAATACATCTGTAACTTGTCCTTGGGGAGTGGCATGCTGTCTCACTAAGGGAAATTGAGGCCTTTTCTTTAATTCCGTTGGCAATTTTAATCTTCTAGTTAATTGAAATTGATTATCTGAACTTGAGGGAGTAGCGCTTATTGGGATACCAAGTTGAACAATATCTTCAGAATCAGTAAAAAAAATATAACGTAAATTTCTACTTGATCTCCAAAACTTTTCTGCAACATTTGAGATTTCTTTCTTTTGATTATTCGCCACTAGTTCCGTCACGTTACCTGATAGTAAAAGACCTAAATCTCTTGCGTATCTTGTATCATTCATACCTGCATCTCTTTGTATACTGTTTAGAGCAAAAAAAGTTATGCCGGTCATTAATAGGCTTACAACAAGTGTTGCAATTGCTAGTAATTTTGTTCTTAAGCTAAAACCACTCCACCAATTTAATATTTTATTTGATAGATAGTCAGAGCTATTATCCTCAATAGTTTGGTTTGAAGAATTAAATTCTATTTTATTAGGCTCTTTGCTATTTATCATTTAATTATTCTTTAATTGATTGTTTTTTCTGACTTGATGACCAATATCTTTTCTATAAAATATTCCCTCAAAACTAATTTCTTTCAAATTTTTATATGCCTTTTCAAAAACTGTGTCAAAATTTTTACCTTGACAAACGATACTAAGTACCCGACCTCCATCTGTTATTACTTTACCGTTTGAATTTAGAGATGTGCCTGAATCGAAAATTTGACAATCTTCAAGATCTATATTCCCGAAATTAATAGGAAAACCTATTTTGTAATCAAGAGGATAACCTTTTGAAGTCGCGATAACGCAACCACTGAATTTATCAGACATTTCAATTGTCTCGTTACCTATTAGTTTACCCAATGCACATTTTTGTAAAAGGAAGACAAAATCCTTATCCATCAAAGGCATTATTGTTTGGCATTCTGGATCACCAAATCTACAGTTGTATTCTATAACTTTTGGACCTGATTTCGTGATCATAAGTCCAAAATATAAAACTCCTCTATAGTCTATATTCTTTCTCAACAATGCATCAATTGTTGGCTCAATTATTTCCTTTATTATCCTCTCAAGAATAGGTTTTGTAATTAGTGGTGTAGGAGAATAAGCTCCCATACCCCCGGTATTAGGACCTTCATCTTTATCGTTAAGTCTTTTATGATCTTGAGCTGTAGGAAGTAAAACGTATTTTCTTCCATCGCAAAGAGCAAAAACTGAAACTTCTGGACCCTCAATTTTTTCTTCCAAAACAACAATTTCACCAGCATTGCCAAATTTACCTTTAAATATCTCTTCTGTAGCTTTTAGAGATTCCTCTTTCGTTTCTGGTACAAAAACTCCTTTTCCTGAAGCTAATCCGTCTGCTTTTACTACTAAGGGGTTCGGAGATGTGAATATTATTTCTTTTGCTTCCTCTAATGATTTAACTTTCCAAAAATTTGCAGTGGGGATTTTTGCTCCTTTCATGAATTCCTTTGCCCAAGATTTACTAGATTCTAATTTGGCTCCATCTGGGCCAGGACCAAATACATTAAAGTTGTTTTTACGAAGAACATCACCTAATCCCTTTGCTAAGGGAGTTTCTGGTCCAATAACCACTAAATCAATTTTTAGATATTTTAGTTTTTTAATTAATTCTTCAATATTATTTAAATCTAAACTTAATCTCGCAGATTTATTTATTTTTTTTGAGCCAGCATTTCCTGGAAGTACATAAATTTTTTTGATTAATTCGTTTTTTTGTATTGCCCATGCTAAAGCATTTTCTCTCCCGCCATTACCAATTATCACAATATTTTCTAATTTATCAGAACTTTTAGGATCGGTTGATTTAATAATCATGAATTTGTTTATTAAACATTTTAAGGTTTGGTTGAAAAATCAGTTAAAGTTGTGAAAATAAATCTATTAAACATTTCAAGTGCAAGCAAACATTTCAATTATATTCTATTTTTAGTTTTCAAAGGATTTTTTCATGAACAGCGAATTTAAGTTACTTTATGAAGGGAAAGCAAAAAAAATATTCGCTCATGAAGATCCAGATAAAGTAATTATCGAATTCAAAGATGATGCTACGGCTTTCAATGCATTAAAGAAAGCTCGGTTTGAGGGTAAAGGGGAATTAAATTGTCTTATAAGTTCAAAAATATTTGAGTTTCTTATCAAAAGTAATATACCAACGCATTATCTTGAGCTCAAAAATAATAATTCAATGATAACTCAAAAAATAAAAATTATTCCTCTAGAAGTTGTTCTAAGAAATATTGCATATGGTTCTCTTTGTAAACAGACTACTATAAAACCGGGATCTATTTTGGAAAGTCCTTTGATTGACTTTTACCTAAAAAATGATACTTTAAATGACCCTTTGCTAACAAAAGATAGGATTAATTTATTAAAAATAATAGATAATAAAGACTTGGAATTTATCATTAATTTGACGTTAAGGATTAATAAACTTCTCAAACCCTTTTTTTATAATATCAAGCTAGAACTTGTAGATTTTAAATTAGAATTTGGTTATAACTCTAAAGGTCAAATTCTTTTAGCTGATGAGATTAGTCCTGATAATTGTCGGTTATGGGATCTTAATCAAAATAATGATAGTATAGTAAGTCTAGACAAAGATAGATTTAGAAATGACTTAGGAGGCTTTATTGAGGCTTATAATGAAATTAAAAATAGAATCAATAATTTCACTAAGTCTAAATAAGACAAATGCTAATATAATTTTGATTTAATTTATTATGAAAAATCAACTGATTCATTTAAAACAATTATTGAGTGGACTTGGATTTTTTTCATTATTTATAATTTGCTGCGGATTTGAGGTGAAGGCTGATTCAATAAATAATTCTGAGAATAATAGACTGGGAAATAAAAAAATAAAATGGGTTAAATTTGACGGATTTAAAAAAAATCAAGATTCTGAAATTAAAAAAGTTTGGGAACGAAATACAAGCCCAAATCAATCTCCATCAATAGCATCTACAGGAGTTGATGAAGTAGAAAAAAAAGAAATTGAAAAAGTTGATATACAAAATGCAGACCCAAATGAATCTCCATCAATAGCATCTACAGGAGTTGATGAAGTAGAAAAAAAAGGAATTGAAAAAGTTGATATACAAAATGCAGACCCAAATCAATCTTCATCAGAGATCCCTTTATCTGAAAAAAAATTTACAAATACTTTATTAGCTAATAAGGAATTAGAAGAAAATAAGAAAAATGTAATTATTTCTGAAATAATTATTCAAGGATGGGAAGATCATCCTGAAGGGAGAAAGTTAGAATTAGCTGCCTATGATTCTATGACCATCAAGCCTGGAAGTGTTATTAATAATCAAATTTTAAAAAATGATTTGAATTCAATTTATGCAAGCGGATGGTTCTCAGGTGTTAAGATAAAATCTCAAGATGGCCCATTAGGAATAAAGATAATAGTAAGCGTTGTTCCCAATCCAATTTTAAAAAAAGTTGAACTTAATCCAAAAAATTCAATAATTCCTAAGAAAGTTGTTGATGATTTTTTTAATAATTACTATGGAACTACCCTTAATTTAAATGAACTTCAAAATAGAATAAAATTAATTAAAAAGTGGTATGAAGATAAAGGTTATTCCTTATCAAGAATAAATGGTCCTGAAAGAATCTCTGCGGAAGGAGTTATCAGCTTAAACATAGATGAAGGATTGGTTTCTGATATTGAATTAAGGTTTTTAGATTCAGATGGCGAACCAATTGTGAATGGCAAACCTAAAAAAGGAAAAACAAAAGATTGGGTTATAAAAAGAGAATTGAAGACAACCCCAGGTTCAATATTTAACAGGAAAATATTAGAAGCAGATATAAAAAGACTTTATGCCACATCTTTGTTTGATGATGTGAAGGTATCTCTTGGACCAGATAGCAAAAATCCTGGACAAGTCATAATAATCTTGGATTTAAGTGAGCAAAGAACAGGATCTCTAACCGGTGGTATTGGATACAGCAATGGTTCCGGTATTTTTGCGCAAATTGGACTCCAAGAAACTAATACTCTTGGGAGAGCTTGGTCATCTAGCTTTAATCTAAATTTTGGGGAGTACGCAACAACTTATAATATTTCCTTTTTTGACCCTTGGATTAAAGGAGATAAGTATAAAACCTCTTTTAAAACAAATGTTTATCTAAGTAGAGATTATCCTCAAGAATTTAGAAGTGAAGGTAACGGAAGAATATACGCTGTTAACGACACAACAACAGCTAGTACTGACACCTTATCCTCAGTAGTTTTAGAAAAAACAGGAGGCGGATTCTCGTTCTCTAGGCCCATGAACGGTGGAGATCCTTTTAAGGAAACTAAATGGAGAGTACTTGCAGGGATGAATTTCAAAAAAGTAGAAATGATTGATAGTAGTGGGAATATAAAGCCCTATGGAGATACAACTCCAACGACTGGTAATAATAATGAAATATTTTGTATTGGTTATACTCGTGAAGATGGTTCATGCCCTGGCACAAATACATTAGTAAGCGTTGTTGGCTCTACCTCCTGGAATAATTTAAATAATAAAATTAACCCGACTTCAGGTAATAAATTCACTATAGGTAGTGAACAGTTTTTTTCAGTAGGAGAAAACTCTCCAACTTTTAATAGAATGAGAGCTACATACGCATTTTTTTATTCCGACAAAATTGATAAATCTTACTAAAGGATGTAAGTCAAGTGATGTTGTGAATAGCGATTGCCCTCAAACAATTGGATTCGAATTTAAGGCAGGAACAATTTTTGGGAAAATGCCTCCTTATGAAGCATTTTGTATGGGAGGCTCATCCTCTGTGAGAGGTTGGAGTTCTTGTGATCTTGCTGTAAGTAAAAGTTTTGTGGAGGGTACTGCAGAATATCGATTCCCCGTTTGGAGAATGATATCAGGAGCTTTATTTGCTGATTTTGGTAGTCATTTATGGTCACAGGATGATGTTCCAGGAAAACCTGGTCAATTATTAAAAAAAAGATGGTAGTGGTTATTCTCTCGGAGGAGGGTTGGGTGTTAAGACACCTATTGGGCCATTAAGATTAGATGCTGCTAGCAAAGATTTAAGTGGTGAATGGAGATATACTCTCGGCGTTGGATGGAAATTTTAAGTGTTTTCGTGGCCTTCTAATTATGATTCCTGTTATACACTCTCTGGTGTTATTACTAAAGAGGGAATAGGGCTTCATAGTGGAGAAAAGACAAGAGTTAAAATTTCCTCCTATGAAAAAGAGGGATTCTTTGTTTCATTTGCAGATAAGCCTGATGAAATTTTTGAGTTAAATCAAGATTTAATTGGCAGCACTATGTTATGTACTGCAGTCAAATTAGCGGGAAGAAATTTATATACAATTGAACACTTATTAGCCTCATTGGCAGGTTGTGGATTGAGTTATATTCATATCGAAGTTGATGGGAAGGAAATCCCATTGCTCGATGGATCAGCAATTCAATGGGTTAAGGCTTTTGAAGAGGTTGGTATTAAAAGAGTTCC
>QCUW01000039.1 GCA_003210695.1 Prochlorococcus sp. AG-679-P15
AAAGTGTTTAAAAGCATATCCAAAATATAAAAAGATAGAAAAAGAAAAATCAAAAGATGACGAAAATAACTTTAATTACTTTGTAAAAGATAAATCTTTAGTAAGGACGCATAAATTTAATATTGGAACTATCACAAGCGATAAATACATTAATGTAAAATATTTGAGAGGTAAATCATTAGGTAATTTAGAAGAAAACTTTGCAACAAAATTAAAAACAGGTGATACTTTTTACTTCGCTGGCAAGATGCTCCAGTTTGTAAAAATAAGGGATATGACACTTTACGTAAAAAAATCTTCAAAGAAAAGTTCATTAATACCAGCCTGGGTGGGAGGGCAAATGGCCATCTCTGATCTTCTTAGTGATAGTTTGAGGAATGAAATAGATATTTGTAAGGACTTAGATCCTAGTTGTAATTGTATTAATAAAGAATTAAATTCACTACTACCAATTTTAAAAAAACAAAAAGCTATTTCTGATATACCAAAAAGAAATCAACTTCTTATAGAAATATATAAAACTAAAGAGTTAACTAATCTTTTTGTTTTTACACTGGATGGTAAATTTGTAAATGAAGGAATTGCTTTTTTATGGGCGTCTAGACTTGCAAAGAAAAAACAATCAACATTTAGTATTACTGCAAATGATTTTGGATTCAGCCTAACAACATCAGAAGATTATGACTTTTCAATAGTTGAAAAAGAGTTTTTTTATTTAATAAGAAATAAAAATTTGGAAGTAGATTTAGAAAATGCGATAAATTATTCAGAATTAACAAAAAGGCGATTTAAGAATATTGCTCAAATTAGCGGATTAGTTAATCAGAACAATCCGACTAAAACAAAAAGTTCATCACAACTACAAGTAAGTTCAAGTCTTTTTTATGATGTATTTACTAGATATGAAAAAGACCACTTGTTAATAAAACAAGCACATCAAGAAGTAAAAGAATATCAATTAGAAAATAAACGAATAAATAATTCACTAGAAAGATTATCTAATTTAAAAATCATATTAAATGAGACTGAAACTCCAAGTCCATTTGCTTTCCCTTTATTAGTAGAGAGACTAAAAAATACATTAAGCAATGAATCAATAGAAAAAAGAGTTGAAAAGCTAATCAAAAAATATAATCGTTAGATGCAAAAAAAATCTTTTGTTTTTCATTGGGGTAATTCATTACTTGAAATGCTTCCTAGTAGAGCATTACTTTTACCTCAAACTAACGAACTTTTAATATGCGATATTCATCTTGGCAAAGGTGAATATTTTCAGCAGAATGGTATACCTCTTACGAATAATTCAGATGAACAAAACTTATTAAGAATCAAAAATATTGTAAAAAAACACAGTCCTAAAAAATTGATTATTTTAGGAGATTTATTTCATAGCAAATATTCAATAAGTGAATCTTTAAGATGTAAAGTAGAACTTCTAGCTGAAACATTAAATATAAAAATTGAATTAATAGTTGGTAATCATGATTTAGGTTGCAGAGTTAAAAATATAAAATTTATTGATTTCAAAAGGTCCAATAATTTTATCTTTAGTCACGAGCCCTTAGATAAAATTGAGGAAAATATTTTAAATATTTGCGGGCACTATCATCCAAAAATATATTTAAAAAATGCAAAGGATAAATTGTCTTTTCGATGTTTTGCTTTAGATGAAAAAAAACATGTATTTTATCTCCCTGCTTTTGGAGATCTTACAGGAGGTTATCCTTGCAAAAATTCATTTAAAAAATGGGCGATTATTTCTGATAAACAAATTGTTCAAATATAAATTTCAACAAAAGTTCTTAATAAGATAAATTTATCAATTGAAGCTATACTTTTATACATTACAATCTCATTTTAATTATTAAACTTTATAATTAATTTAAGACTTTTTTCAACCTTTAATGACAAAGACATATTTTCAATTAAAAAACAGAAAAATTATTGCCCTTTCTTTAACTTAAAAAATACGTTATAAAAAATATAAACTAAACTTTTAATAATGAAAAAATTAATAGCTATTATTATTTTTCAAGTTTTGTTAGTCCCATTTGATGTTAATGCCAATGAAAACTTTTCTGTAGAAATTGAGGCCTTAACACTTGTAATGGAGCAATATGAAAAAGATATTGAGGTTGAAACTGAAACTGAAACTCAACTAAATAATAAAAAGCCAAGTTATATGGCACTCAAGCAAGATGAATGTAATGCTACTGTTAAAGTAACAGAAAAAACAGGACTAGAGATTGTTGGGACTGAATCTTTCGATGTAAATGTTTGCAAAAAAGAAGTAAACAAAGTTATAAATTAATTTCAGAAAATATATATTTAAAAGATTTTTTTAATTCAAAAAATTTAAGGAGGTCTTTTACACATGGAAGGTAAGACCTCGAGACCTGACAGAAAACTTTGGAACGGGTTCTGCTTATTTCATTAATAACTAAGTTAATAATGTACAGATGTAATAAAAAGTACAATTATTAAAATATCTTTAAAAACTCAATTATTTATTTTTTTGGGAGACTTTCTGTAATTCTTCTCTAGACATAAGAGCTTCAATTTGAGCTAAAACTTTCTGAAGTTCTTCTGTCTTAGTTAAAGAAGCCTCAGCGACTTCTCTAAGTTTCTCTAATTGTTCTTGAGTTTTATTCATAGTTAATCAGTTAGAAATACATCACTTGAAATGATGGTTTTAAAACAAATTTTTTACTCACACACAAACTTATCTTTACTCTATTTTTTATAAAGTCAAATAAATTTTCTTTATTTGATGTTTTATTAGGACTTCCAATTAAATCATCATTATTTAGAAAAATCATAGAATTAATTCTCTTAACTAAAAAAGGATATATTCAGGATTACGAGGTAAATACTGGAAGACCAATGGTTGCAGTTGTAATTAACGCCCCTGCAAAGATTAAGAAAGGAAGATAAGGGAAATTTTTCAAATTAAGCTTTTCTAATTCGAAAATTACTATATAGGTATTTATACCGTTTGTCTACCCCCTTAATCCAATTAAATTCAAAAACTTACTTGAGAATATAAAAAATAATAGTTATCCGAATTTTCCTGAAATATATTCTTGAGTAGTTTTTTCCTTGGGAGAACTAAAAATTTTCTTTGTTGAATTGAATTCTGCAAGATATCCAACTTTACCTCCATCTCCTTCTTCATATTCAATTGCATTAAAGAATGCAGTCATATCACTTACTCTTAAGGCCTGCTGCATATTGTGAGTAACTATTATAATTGTGTAATTCTTCTTTAGTTCGTGCATTGTTTCTTCTATTTTTAAAGTTGAGATGGGATCCAATGCTGAACATGGCTCGTCCATAAGTATTATTTCAGGTTCAATTGCAATAGTTCTGGCTATGCAAAGTCTTTGTTGTTGTCCCCCAGACAAGGAGTAACCACTTTCATTTAATTTATCCTTACACTCATCCCATAAAGCGGCCTTTTTAAGCGAAAGTTCCACTAAATCATCCATATCCCCCATAAATCCATTAATCCTTGCTCCAAATGCAATATTTTCGTAAATAGATTTAGGGAAGGGATTAGGTTGCTGAAAAACCATCCCTATTCTTCTTCTGACTTCCACAGGATCTACTCTTTTATCATAAATATTTGTTCCATCAAAAAGAACAGTACCCTTTAGTGAACAATTAGGAATTAAATCGTTCATTCTATTTATAGCTCTTAGTACGGTTGATTTCCCACAACCAGAAGGGCCAATGAGTGAAGTTATATCTCCACTTTTAAAATTGCAAAAAACATTTCTTACGGCTTCAAAAGTACCATAACTAATAGAAACATCCTCAAGAGATAAAATATGATTCTTTTGTACCTTTTTATTATTTTTAATCATTTCATACCCTCTTAGTCTTCTCAGTAAAAGCGGCTAAGATCCTTGAAAATATATTTACTGATAGTATCGATAAAACAAGAATAAAGGAAGCTGCCCAGGCTAGTTTATTCTGCGCATCATAAGGTTCAAGGGCAAAATTATAAATTAAAACTGCGAGAGATCCCATTTCATAGAACAAATCACCAAACCCAGTAATGTAGTAGTAAGAGAATAAAGCTGTAAAAATTAATGGAGCTGTTTCACCTGCAGCTCTTGCGATTCCAAGTACAACGCCAGTAGCAATAGACCTAAAGGCAGAGGGCAAAGTAACTTTCAATATGGTTGTATACATACTTGCTCCAACGCCAAGAGAAGCATATCTCAACTCATTAGGTACAAGCTTTAAACCTTCATCAGTGGTCTTAATCACAGTAGGCAACATCAATATTGAAAGTGCCATACCTCCAGCCAAGCCACTGTACATACTTCCAAATAGGATCTTTGTTGAAACAATTAAGGCATAAATAAATACACCGGCAATTATTGAGGGGACTCCCGCTAAGACATTTACCCCAAATCTAATAAACCTTGAAAAAGGACCACCTTTAGAATATTCAGCCAGATATATGCCACCGCCAACACCTACTGGTATCGCAATAATTGAAGCAATACTAGTAATTATTAATGTCCCTATTAATGCAGGATTAATACCTCCTGCATCTAAATCATCTCCAGGAGGATTTGGTTCTAAAGTAAATAATTCTGGTGTAATTTGAGATCCACCTTTGTAAAGGATATAAGTCACTAGAAAAACCAAAGGAAGTATTGCTATCAATGCACAAATTACTGATAAAGAAGTAAAGAATTTATCTCCTATATTTCTTGATAATCTTTTCTGGTAATAGAGTGAATTCATAATTATCTAATATTTGAGACTAAATTTCTTAACAAGCCATTGAGCAAAGATATTGACCACTAAAGATAGGATCATCAGTACAAAAGCCGCATAAAAAAGTGATGAAACCTGACTTCCATCAGCTTCACCAAACTGGTTTGCAAGCATGGATGAAATTGTATATCCAGGAGATAATAAAGACCAACTAAATGCATTTGAATTACCAATAATCATTGTGACAGCCATAGTTTCTCCCATAGCTCTGCCTAGAGCTAATAGAACACCTGCCATAATCCCTGATAATGCTGCCGGCAAAATTACGGAAAATATTGTTTTCCATCTACTTGCTCCAATCCCATATGCTGCATTTCTTAGCTTTTTAGGAACCTGATTAAGTGAATCCCTTGCAATGGAGGTCACTATTGGCAAAAGCATTACTACTAAAATCAATATTGCTAACAAAGAATTCCTGCCTGTAGGTTCTGTACTGAATAAAGGTATCCAACCAAAGAAATTGTGTAAAAAGACAAAAAAGGCTCTAAAAAAAGGCTCCATAACAAATATTGCCCAAAGTCCCAATACAACTGATGGAATTGCTGCTAATAATTCAACAAAAGAACCTATTATTTCTCTAAAAACTTTCGGTACAAAATCCTCGGTAATAAATATTGCAGTTCCAACGCCCAAAGGGATAGTTATTAATAACGATAGAAATGAGGTTACTAACGTGCCATATATTGCGGTAAAAGCTCCGTATTCATCTTTTACTGGATTCCATTCCGAGGTCACTAGAAATTTCAAGCCATACCTTGAAAAGGATTCAAATGACTGAAAAAAGACTACTAAAATAATTCCTAAAAGTATTATTGCTACGAAACTAGACAAGACTAGAGCAGTATTCTTAAAGATAATATCTATATTTTTTTCGATACCGAATCTTTTGCGATTCTTGAAAAGAGTTAATTTCTCTTCCATTAAAAAAAGAATATCTCTATAAATCTACTACTAAATGCTATAAAAGACTTTAAGAAGACTTAAAGGTATATGAAAGTCATGATAATTTGACATCTATTTAAAAATTTAACTACCTATTTTTTCAACGGCAGCTCTTGATTTCAAAAGGATATTCCCTTTTAAGGGGATAAATCCAAGTGATGAAGCCTTATCTTGATACTCATCACTTAGCAATGTCTTAAAGGCTTGTTTGATTGCTTTAGTATTTCTACCATTACCTTTTTCGTAAGCAAGTATCCATGTCAATGAAGCAATAGGGTACGCTCCTTTCGCCGTTGGATTAGGATTTTTACCCGCAAGATTTTCATCTAAAGTAATACCATTAAGAGCCTTAGCTCCTGCTTCTGCAGATGGTTTTAGAAACTCCCCTGAAAGATTTTGAAGTGCAGCAGCCTTAACATTACCTTTAATATATGACTGATTTACATAACCAATTACGCCTGGAGTGTTTTGAATTACACCTGCAACACCAGAATTACCTTTTGCTCCAACGCCTGCTGGCCACTTAACTGATTTACCAGTTCCTAAATTCCATGTTGGAGAAAATGCTTCCATAGAGTTTGTAAAGGCTTTAGTTGTACCTGATCCATCAGAACGATGTGTCCAAGTTAACTTTCCTGATTTACAACCTAATTCTTTCCAGTTTTTAACCATACCCATTGCAACTCGTACTGCTTGCTCTTGAGTAAGTTTCAAATCGCAATCATAGTTATAACCAAAAGCAATAGTTCCTCCAACCATAGGAATCTGTACTAAACCTCTTGATACCTTTTCTATATCCTTAGCCTTCATTGGATCATCAGAAGCACCAAAGTCTACGGTTTGGTCTATAAAAGCTTTTCTTCCAGAGCCCGAACCAACTGCTTGGTAATTAACCCTTGGTCCACCTGATTTCGCTAAGTCAAAAAACCACCTAGTATAAATTTTCGAGGGAAATGTAGCACCTGCTCCGCTCAATCTTTTTGAAGCAATCGCTTCTTGAGAGAGAACTAATGAGATAGCAGAAGAAAAAATAAGGATTTTTTTTAAAATGCCCACTTTGTAATGAGAAATGAGTCTGTTAAATATAAATTACAGCCAAGAGGTAATTAAAAAATTAAAAGATAAATAAATCAAATTATTTTGATATATAAAATTATTACGTACATATCGGCATTAAGAGCTCAGCTAATAGAAGTAAAAAACTTTGCAAGAAGTACGCTTTTCATTTATTCCCAACCCTTTTCTGCATTTTGAATGACCCATTGTGCAAGAACCTTATCCTCACCATCCTTTAATTTATTTTTATAACCTTTCATAAAACCAATCCCATCATTAGCAATTTTTGTTATTGAATTTACATCTGCTATTCCTCTTTTTTCAAGGTCGGAAAGTTTTAATGATTTAGATCCTTTAAGCACAACTGATCCACCTCTTACATGGCAGCCTGCACAAACATTTCTAAAAACTGTTTCTCCATCTCTAATATCGGAAGCCATAAGATATCTATTTTGAAAAAAGGTTTGAAAAATGATTATTAAAGTTATTAAAGGAATTACAAATAGAAATTTAACTATTTTCATTTGATTTATTTCAAACACAATTAATTTAGCAATTAATACTGAATCTCGACCTATCTACTTTAAGAGCTCTACTGCTACAACAAGATTTCCTAATAGTCCGTTCAAAATATTTAGCTGTTCTTTGCTACCAAAGGCTATTAATACCTGTCCTGGCTGAAGTAAAAAATCACCTCCAGGATTTGTTATTAACTTTTCATCTTCTTTTATTGCCAATATTTTAGCTCCACTCTTTTTACCTATTCCAAGCTCTAAAAGCGTTATCTTTTCTGCAGTTTCAAAAAGGCTAATATCATTACTTAATTCAAATTCTTCAATTTCACATTCACTTCCTGCAAGCAGATCAAGAAAGTCAATAGCTATTGGCCTTAAAGCCATAGATGCCATTGCTCTTCCTGCTGCTATATAAGGACTAACAACAATACTTGCTCCAGCTAATCTCAATTTACTAGCAGCTTCTTCAGTTCCTGCTCTTGCAATCACTCTTATAGAACTTCTTATCCCTTTAGCACTTAAAACTACATATAAATTCGCAGCATCATTAGGTAAGGTAACCACCAAACTCTTACATTTTTCTAATCCTGCCAGTTTTAACGTCTCGTCAAGTGTTGCATCAGCACAAAGTACTTCTAAACCATTTTCTTCAGCAATCTTTTTTCTATCTTCAT
>QCUW01000040.1 GCA_003210695.1 Prochlorococcus sp. AG-679-P15
AAAAATATATAGATGAAATTAATTTGATATTAAGTATTTCAAGAGTTCCTTCTCCTAAACGTCCTGGCTTAATTCAATACCTTGCATCAAATTTAAATTTAGATTTAGAACCATGGACTAGTAATTATGATCAAATTCTCAGTGATAAAGATAAAAAAATCTTAAATAATTATTCAAATAATAATATTATTAACTTTAGGAGAGCTTTAGAATTTCTAGAATATCAAGCGAAGTATCTTATATACTATTATTTTTATAGGGATAATTTAATCATAAGTAATATTGAATTATTAGAAAATAAGAAGTTTTTAGTATTGTTTAGTGAAGATAAAAAACATGAGGAATATTTTTCTATACTTCAAAGAGAAATCAAAGAGCCTATTATTAAATCTTATGTAAATGAGAAATTTGCATTCATAAATTCATTAAAAGGACATTATGTAAATAGTGGACCATCAGGAGCTCCCACAAGAGGAAAAACAGAAGTCCTTCCTACTGGTAAAAATTTTTATTCTATTGATTCAAGAGGTTTACCTACTGAATCTGCGTGGATTGTTGGCAGTCAATCTGGTTCGCAAATTATTGATTTATATAAACAAGAACATGGTGAAGACCTTAAAAAGATAGCAATTTCTGTATGGGCCACATCTACCATGAGAAATGGTGGTGAAGATATTTGTCAAATATTATATTTATTAGGGGTAAAACCAATTTGGGATGGTCCTTCTAGAAGAGTTATTGATTTAGAAATAATTCCTTTATCTATTCTTAATAGGCCCAGAGTTGATGTTACTTTGCGAATTTCGGGGATGTTTAGAGATGCATTTCCTCAATTAATATCTTTAACTCATAAAGCGATTACCTTAGTTTCTAATCTTGATGAAGATGTTAATTTAAATCCAATTTTAGATTCTTTTAAAAATAATAAATCATTGAATCGAATTTTTGGTTCTGCTCCAGGCTCATACGGTGCTGGTCTACAAGAATTAATTTCTAATTCTAGTTGGGATAATAATAATGATTTTGCTGAATCATATTTAAATTGGAGTAAGTGGATATATTCTGATACTAAAGAGCCTATCGAAAATAAAAAAGAATTAGAAAATGTACTCAAAAATATTCAATTAGTTATTCATAATCAAGATAATAAAGAACATGATATTTTAGATTCAGATGACTATTATCAATTTCAAGGAGGAATATCATCTGCAATAAAAAAATTAAGAGGTAAATTTCCAGAGATTTATCACGGTGATTTATCAAAATTTCGTTTATCTAAAATTAGTAAATTAAGTTATGAAATTAATAAGGTTGTTAGGACTAGAGTTCTTAATCCAAAATGGATTGATGGAATGAAAGAAAACGGCTATAAAGGTGCTTTTGAGTTTTCTGCAACACTTGATTATTTATATGCTTATGATGCTACTACCGAGCTCGTATCTGATTGGTGTTATACCCAAATATACAACTCATGGATTTGTGACGATAATCTTAAAACTTTTTTCATTGAGAATAATCCATGGGCTTTAAGAGATTTATCTCAGAGGTTTCTTGAGATTATTAATAGAGAAATGTGGAATGATTACACTCCAGAAATATTAGATAATTTAAAGCAAATAATAAATATGACTGATGCCAAAATTGAAAAAAATGATTTCTAGTTTATCTTCCTAATAATGAATATCCATGACTGTCTGTTCCGCATGATTTAAGCATTTTTAAGCTTTCTGTTAATTTATTTATTTCTGAACAAATAAAGTTACTGGCTTGCCATCTTAACTTTAGTTCATAGTCATACCAAACTTCAATTCCATCTACTCCTTGTTTATTAGCCTCAGGAATTAATTTATAAAAAGGTATCCTGTATCTTGCTGGATGAGCTAAAAATGATAAACCTCCTGATAATCTAATTGCATTGGTAACGGACCTGATGTGTAAATCATTTCCTACTGGAGACTCCCCTTGTATATAAGGAATTAAATGTTTACTTTTAATATTTATTCCTAAGCCAACTACATGAACCAAGCATCCAAGAAGTAAACAGTTAATTTCAATTCCAGGAATAAGTTTAAATGAGTCATTTGGATATTTTTCAAGAATATTTTTTCTTTCAATAAAATCATGTGCCTTAATAGTGTGATGATCTGTTATTGAAATTAGTTTTAGTTTATTATAAAAAACCTGGTCTAATAATTCTTCTGGTTCTAAACTCCCATCGCTGAATTTGGTATGACAATGAAAATTTATATGTTCAGGACAGCTATTCTTGTTTATGTTTGTTGTTATTTTAACTAAATCTTCCTTATCCATTTTTTAAAGACTCTTCATTTTTCTTTCTGATTTTTGCATATAACTGAATTGATATAAGCATAAATACTATTAATGCAAATACACTCCATGTAGCAATGCTAGTGGGGAAATTATTTTTAAAAATAACTAATAGAACAATTATAAATAATAATAGGGTAGGAAGTTCATTTAATAATCTAAGATTTTTGGCTGAAATTTTTGAGGTACCATTTTGCAATGCATTCATTATTTTATAACAGTAAAAATGATAGATAACTAAACCTAAAACAAAGAAAATCTTAATTTGGAGCCATCTTTCAGTTAGCCATCCAGGGTTCATAATTATTAAACATATAGCCATACTCAAGGCTAAAATCATTCCTGGAGTAGTAATTATATTTGCGAGCCTTTTTTCCATCAAAGAATATTGATCGTTAAATGCAATTTTCAAATCATCTTGCATTGTCCTTGACTCTTCATGATATATATAAAGCCTTACTAAATAAAAAAGTCCAGAGAACCATACGATTACTCCAATAATGTGAAGAGACTTAAACCATAAATAAGCTTCTGATGACAAATTAGTAAAAAATCATTTTTAATATATTTCTAATATAAATAATTATTTAATAACCAATAATTTTAAATTTATAAATATTAATCAATATTTATAACTCATGAAAGTAATTATAAATATCATTTGCTGAATGTATACCAAGGCCTTTAACATTTAATAATTCCTCTTTGCTTGCAATTCTTATTGCATCTATGGAATTAAAATGCTCAAGTAAATCTTTAATTCTTGAAGGTCCTAAACCTGGTATTTGAGATAATTGAGATCTATTCATTCGATTTGAACGTTTATTCCTGTGAAATGATAATGCGAATCTATGAGCTTCATCTCTTACTCTACGCAGTAGAAGAACACCTTTTTGATTTTGATCTGTGTCAAGTGATTTTGATAAACCAGGTATAAATATTTCTTCATTTTTTTTAGCTAATGAACATATAGTTACTTCTTCTTGTAAATTTAAATCTTTTAATGCTTTTAAAGCTGCATTTAATTGTCCTTTACCCCCATCAATCATTATTAAATTTGGCCAATCAGTTAATAGATCATTTTCTAACTTGCTATTCTTTTTGTCATGTAAAGAACCAAAGTCTCCACCTTCAATTTTAAATCTTGACCATTTTTTAAATCTTCTATATATGACTTCATAAATTGAGGCAAAGTCATCGCTATGGCCTATAAATACATTGGGGTCTTTAATCTTGTATTTCCTATAATTTTGTTTTGATGGAATACCATCAATAAAAACTACTTGTGATGCTACAGGGTCTGTTCCTTGTATATGACTAATGTCATAACCTTCTATTCTTTTAGGCTGATTATTTAATTCAAGTATTTGAGTTAAATCCTCAATTGCTGATTCATTATCTTGTATACCATTTAATATCCTATCTAATTCTAATCTTGCATTTTTTACAACCATTTCTATAGTTTCTAATTTTTTATTTCTTTTTGGGGTTATTAACTTAACCTTTTTCTTTCTTAATTCGCTTAACCAGTCTTGAATAGTATTTTGTTTTGGAAGATTAAATTGCAATAGGATTTCAGATGGAATTTCAACACCTTCAACATTAATATAGTGTTCTTCTAAAACTCGTTGTAGTATTTCACTTTGATCCTTATTATTAATTTTTTGGGTATAACCAATTCTTCCAATTAATTTTCCAGATCTCATTTGAAAAATTTGAATACTAGCTATATTCTTTTCACAAACAATTCCAAATATATCTCTATTAATTGATGAATCAGGAATTGATATTTTTTGAGATTCTGTAAGTAATTTTAAACCTACTATTTGATCTCTTATTTTGGCTGCACTTTCAAACTGCAATTCTTCCGAAAGAAGATTCATTTTTCTTTCTAAATAATTTTCTAGATCATCATTCCTTCCTTGGAAAATCATAGAAACTTGCTTTATTGTTTTTTTATAATCTTCTGAAGATATTATTTTCTGACATACACCTGGGCATCTACCAATTGAATAATTTAAACATGTTTTATTTTTATACACTGGTCGGGGTCTTTGTCTTAGCGGAAATATTTTTTTTATAATGAATAATGTTCTTCTTAATAATCCGACATCTACATATGGTCCGTAATATCTATCTAAATTATTTCTATTTCTCCTTTTTCTTGTTATAAATATTCTTGGATATTGCTCACTCCATGTAATACAAAGATATGGATATTTCTTATCATCTTTTAATAAAATATTAAAATATGGCTTATGGGCTTTTATTAGATTAGATTCTAAATTTAGTGCTTCATACTCACTATCTGTAACTATAATTTCAATTTCCGTTATCTGCCTTACCATCAAACTTAATCTAGGAGATAAATCAGCATAATTATTAAAGTAACTACTTACCCTATTTCTTAGTGTTTTTGATTTTCCTATATAAAGTAAATTATTATCTATGTCCTTAAATAAATAACATCCAGATGACTTGGGTATTTCAGATAGTCTCGATTTTAATAATGGCTTATTATTGATTAGTTTATATTCAATTTTAAAATTATATTTTTTTTCTAATACTTTCGCTGAAGGATTTTTCATCAATAGTTTCTAACCTCCGTAATTCCAGCCTGTGGTATTTAAGTTTAAAGAGTCAACATCATTATTTAGATATGCGGATAAGACTTCACCAACAAAAACTGTATGATCACCATACATAACACTACCAACAACCTTACATTCCACACCGCCTACACTATCAACTAATATTGGTAACCCTAATTCTCCTAAATTAAACTCTACAGATTCAAATCTTCCACCAAGAGCTTTTTGAGGTTTAAAAAATACAGCAGCTAAATCTTTTTGATCACTTTTTAAAACATTTAATGAAAACTTTTTTGTATTTTTAATTATTTCATGACTAGATCCTTCTGCTCTAACTGCCATAACAACTAAAGGAGGTGTAAATGATCCTTGTGTAACCCAGCTAGCTGTAAAACCATTAACTTCATTCGTATCTTCATTTTTTACTCCGCAAATAAATAATCCGTGTGGAATTTTTCTTAATAAGATTTTTTTTGCTTCAAGATTTAATGTCATAATTAATTTAATTTATAATTTTATTTTAACTAAATATCTTATTCAATCATAATTAAATCATGAAAATACTTTACCCAGGTACATTTGATCCTTTAACAAAAGGACATCTAGATTTAATACAAAGAGCAGAAAAATTATTTGGAAATGTAGTAGTTGCAGTTTTAAAAAATACAAGCAAAAAGCCAACTTTTGATCTTAGTAGGCGTATTATTCAAATAAATAAAGCCATATCTCATTTACCAAATATAGATGTGATTACTTACGATGGTCTTACGGTAGATTGTGCAAGAGATGTTAATGCAAACTTAATATTAAGGGGTTTAAGAGCTATGAGTGATTTTGAGTATGAACTACAAATCGCACATACTAATAAATCTCTAAATAGTAAAATAGAAACTATTTTTCTTTCTACGAATACAAACTATAGCTTTTTAAGTAGTTCATTGGTTAAAGAGGTTGCTAAATTTGGCGGAGAAATAAATCATATGGTTCCTGAATCAGTGGAACGTGATTTAAAAGATTATTTTAGAAAATAATTAAATACACTTTTCCAATTCATAAATATTTTTTAATAGATTAAACGTCTTTTCTCTATCTATATTTTCTGAATTTTGAATTATGCTTACAATAATTGGTTTATTACCCTTATATAAATACCCTGATAACGCAAATACATTTGATAAAGTACCAGTCTTACCAAAAAATTTACCTTCCAATTTTGAGTTTTTGAATGTCTTCGCCAGGGTTCCCCTTAACCCAATAATTGATAATGAGGATTGATAGGTCGTAAATTCTCTGGAATATTTCATTTTATTCAAAAAACGAGATATTAATTTAGTAGTTACTCTATTGTTTCTTGAAAGTCCACTTGCATCTGAAAAAGTTGAATTATCAACATTAAATCCTTTATTTTTTAACCAAGTTTTTAATTTGATGTAATTATTTTTATTCCAAGTCCTTGATGCATTTTTATATAGAGATTCAGTAGTAAAATTATGACTTTCAGAATTAGCAAGAGTTATTAAGGATAAAATTGGATTAGATTCAATTGAATCCAATTCAGTTGATGAATTCATATAAAATTTTTCAGAACTATCTAATATCCTTATACTAATTGTTGAATTTGGAAATTTATTTTCCATATATTGTTCAACATTCCTTTTTAAGTAATTTATATTTTCGTACTTATTCTCATTACTATTTAAAGCCATTGATGTTATCGGCGCTCCATAATCGAATTGCTTATCACTATTTGTCCACCCTTTTGGCCAATAATATTTAGAATCAATTTCATAAATATTGATATTTATAATTTTATTATCAGTAATATTAGAGAGTAATTTATATATATCTGAATTGCTAAGATCTGGATCTCCTTGACCTACTAAATAATACTTATTAAGACCATCTCTAAATAATGAAGTTTTAAAATTTTTATATATTTTATATTTACTTAATACATATGCAGTAGAAAATAATTTTAAATTAGACGCTGGAATTCTTAAAATATCTTCATTATATGAACTTATTAATGAACCATTTTCATCAATTATTGATGCACTAAATGTTTGATCTAAAGAATTTTTTAACAATTCATCATAACTAGAACAATTTTTTTTGTTACTAATTATTCCTGGAAAATTGAAATATATATTATTTATGAATCTGCTTTTTTGTGTAATTATTAAAAATCTCATTAAAAATGGAATGTTTAAAATAGCGATAATAATAAATACAAAAATATAACGTTTTTTTGTCACATTCTTAACTATAAATTCACAAAAATAGTTTCATTATCTGGTTTCATATCGAATTCTTTTTTAAATAAATATCTTTTATTAATTTCTTTAAAAAGTAACCAATTATTTGGATAAGCATGCATTATGGCTCCATTATTTATTGGTTGAAGAAAGTATATATTTTGCCAAGTCTTTACAAAGCTCTTTCTTCTTTCTCTTATAACACTACCTATTCCAATATTTGCATCTTCAAATTTAGGATTTAATGAAAAATGTAATCCTTTGAATTTATCGCACATTGGTTCAAAGGAATCAAAATCATATGGTTGGGGAAGAATCGATATTAAGATC
>QCUW01000041.1 GCA_003210695.1 Prochlorococcus sp. AG-679-P15
AATCACCTGGTAGTCATGTTGTTTTAAAGTCTTCATCTCAAAAACCATCGGACGAAGACATTCAAATATCAGCAGATTTAGCAGCTTTATTTAGTAAAGCAAAAATGAATATTAAAGTCCCCATAAGTCTTGTAAAGATAAAAGACCTTCAAAAAATCACAAAAGGAGGTCCTGGTTGCGTTTCGTTCAATAATGTAGAAATTCTTTGGGGTAATCCTACAAGAGGAAAAGATTACATTAAAAAAAATCTCAAAGGAATAATTTAGCCTATAATGATAAAAATAATTTTCTTAAATGATAGATTTTCTACTTGGAACACACGAATTTTTAGGTAATCATAGTTTCCCAGAGTTTATTGTAGGGTACTTATTCGGAGCAGCACTAATTATTGGAGCCCCAACTGTTTTTCTATTACTTGCTTTCGTAAGTGCTTTGATGAAAACAAATGGGAAAATGGGTGGTTATAGAGAATATGAAACATATGGAGAATCTTCTTTAAATGACGCACCTCCATTTTTATTACCTGATCCGACGAATCCAAAATTAAGTAAATAGTTCCTAGCCTCTAAATAATCAAAAATTACACATTTTATTAATAAAACAAATGAATATCTATTTCAAATTATAAAATAAGTTCAATAATGAATAGGAAAGAAGATAGCAAGAATAATAATAATGATTCGATGAGTTTTACTGATCATTTAGAAGAGCTAAGGCAAAGAGTACTAAATTCTATCTACTCGATATTAATTTGCATTTTTTTTAGTTTTTTAATAATTAAGCCTTTAATTTCTTTTTTAGAGATTCCTGCAAGTGACATACATTTATTACAACTTGCTCCTGGAGAATTTTTATTTGTTGCCATAAAAGTAGCGGGATATAGCGGAATAATCGTCTCTATTCCATATATTTTTTATCAATTAATATTATTTATTTCTCCAGGTTTAACTAAAAAAGAAAAAAACCTAATTTTACCGGCTGTTTTTGGATCAGGTTTATTATTTTTTCTTGGCTTGCTTTTTTCTTGGTGGATATTAGTTCCCGCGGCAATAAATTTCTTTATAAATTTTGGAGCTGATATAGTTGAACCATCATGGTCCATAGAAAGATACTTTGATTTTGTTTTATTGTTAATGTCAAGTACTGCAATAGCATTTCAGTTACCAGTTATGCAATTTATTCTTGGTTCACTTGGAATTATTACTACAGAAAAAATGCTCTCAAATTGGAAAATTGTGGTAATTTCCTCTGCTATCTTATCCGCAGTAATTACACCTTCAACAGATCCTTTAACTATGTCTTTGCTTTCAATTTCGATAATATTTCTATTTTTTGTAGGCGCTGGGCTAACTTACATATCTGAAAGCCTTAAATCAAAAACTCTTTCATCCTCTCATTAATGTGTAGTTGAAGGCTTACAGCTCTTCCTAATCTTGGTCTTGAATCTACTTTTTTAAGCCATTCCCTTACTTCATCTGAATAACCGCATCTATTTAATATTTCAATTTTATCTGCTATTGATTTTTTATATTCCACTTCATTTAATGGGAAAGATTCTTGTCCTAAAAAACCCCACATCATTTGAAAATATAAATATTTTCCTCTTTTGAAAAGTCTAAAGTCATATTTTTTACCCCATCGATGAATCAAGTAATGGATAATCTCATCTACTACCAAAGGTTTCATAATTTAATAATAAACAATCTCATAAAAACTTATACTCCAAATTATTAAAAGTCCTATCTATTTGCAACAGAAATCATGCAATCTGATTCATAATAACTAATAAATAACAGTCTCAAGTATCGAATGACTCAATTAAGTTCCAATGACGTCCCATCCATGGGTCGAAGGCAATTTATGAATCTTCTTACGTTTGGAACAGCGACTGGTGTCGCATTAGGAGCTTTATATCCTGTATCAATTTTAAGCTTCTCTGAAATCCTACGAACCATAGCTTTTATAAAAACTTTTTCTGGCAAAAGATCCTCATTACCTTCTTCTATTGCTTGTAATTGGTGAGCTCCGATTTTTAATTCAGAAGCTAACTCTTCAACTGATTGATTTCTGCTTATTCGAGCTTCTTTAATAAAATTGCCAATTCTTTTTAAAGAAGAATTATTTATAGAATATGCCTCTAACTCATTAGATTGTATTTCGTCCAAGGTAATTTAATTTTTCCATATTATAGTGATTTATAATTATCTATCAACTTTATTCAATTTTTTATTTCTAAAGAGATGTTTGAAAGATGGATTATAAAGATTGGATCTATTTGAAATGCTACTAATAGCAGGACTTACAATATAGATAGTGGTTCTAATAAGTTCTTTCTCTAGAGTAAATTTTTCCATATCCTTCAATTCAATTAAAGATGTCCAACCATCATCCCAAGATACTCTATAACCAACAATTACTTTAGTTTCTGGGGGGTAAAATTCTAATAATGTTTTTTGAGAACTTTTTATGTGTCTAGCACTCAAATAAAGACATAAAGAGGACTTATGCTTGGCAAGATCTTTAAGCGATTCTTTTTCAGGCATGCCAGTTCGGCCTCCTGCTCTAGTCAAAATTATAGTTTGAGTTATATCTGGAATTGTAAGCTCGGCCTGATGATAGGCGGCAGCGACCTGAAAAGCACTAACCCCAGGTATTACTTCAGTTTCGATATCTTTTTGTTTTAATATTTCTAGTTGTTCTTTAACTGCACCATACAGGCATGGATCCCCGTCATGCAATCTAATAACAGTTTTACCTTCATTGAATCTTTCTATCATTATTGAAGTGATTTTTTCTAGAGTAAGCGTACTGGTTTTTATTTTTTCAGCACCTTCAAGTGAAAAATTTATAATTTTTTCAGGAATTAAAGAATCAGCCCAAAATATAACGTCTGCAGATTCTATTCTTTTTAACGCTTTGATTGTTAATAAATCAGGATCGCCTGGACCAACTCCAATAAAAGATATCTTTCTATCCATTATTTCTTGTTTTGTTTTTATATGATTTTAATCTTAAAAAAAATATTCCAATTAATCCAGAGGAAAATAAAAAAATACTAATAAACTGGGCCATGCGTAGTCCTCCATCACAAAAGGGCGGAATTCCCCCAATACATAAAGGATCAATTCTTAAACCTTCAATCCAGAATCTTCCAAAACTATAGCCAATTAAATAAAGACAACTAATAAAGCCGGGCCTCACAGAGTTTTTATTGTTCTGTTGGTAAAAAATAGTAATCAATAATATAAAAATTAAAAAATTCCATAATGATTCATAGATAAATGTTGGATGGAAAAACTGGTAATTTATAAACTCTATTGGCCTATTTTGTATGGGTATAAATAACTTCCAAGGTAAATCTGTAGGTATTCCAAAAGCTTCGTTATTGAAGAAATTCCCCCATCTACCAATAGATTGGCCAAGAATAATAGATGGAATTAATATATCTATAAAGGTTTTTAAATGAATATTCTTAGATTTGCAAAAAAATAAAATACATAAAAATCCACCAATTAAGCCTCCATGGATTGCTATGCCCCCTTGCCAAATTGCAAGAAAAGAGGGTATTTGAATTACATTATTAAAAAGGTCAAAAGAAGTTAAAAAGTTATTACCACTATATTGTCTCCATTCGAAAATTACATAGTACGATCTAGCTCCAATGATTGAAGATATTATTAAGGAGGGCAAAATATCATTTATATATTGAGGATTAATATTTCTTGATTTTGCAAGCTTTTTAGAAATAAAAAGTCCTATTACTACTGATATGGAAATTAGAAGACCATACCATCTTATAGTTAGAAAACCTAAATTTAAAAATGTGTCTCCAGGGGATTGAATAAAAGCTTGATATGTAAGCATTTAAAGGTTAATTAAATACCCTCAGCTGCTTGTACTTTTTCAACCTGCTTCTTCTTTAGTACTAACAGTATTTGAGTTAGGCCTACACCTATAAAAAATGCAATTAATCCTATTATTCTATAAGGGCTTTGTAGAACTACTTCAGCATCTAGTTGTCCAAAACCTCCTACATTAGGGTCATTAGTGAGAGGATCCCCTGCACTTATTTGGTCTTGTTCTTTCACAATAAGTTCAGGACCGACGGGAACAGCCTCGGTAAATATTTCCCCGCTCTCATTCTCAATATTAATTTGATAACTACCATCTTCAATAGTTTCTATTGAATTGATTGTACCTGTAGAAGAAGAGGTGAATATTACATTATTACTCTTGTCACCAGTGGGATAAACTTGCCCTCTACCTCTATTTCCTCCTATATGCAACGAGTACTTTCCATAGTGATACTCTTTGTTAGTAGCTGGATTAGGGGAAAGGACTGGAAAAATGATTTCTTTATTAGTATCTCCTGGTAATGGCCCGACAAGAATTATATTGTCTTTTTCTTCGCTGTAATTAGTAAAGTAAACCCCTTCGGTTTCTTCTTTTATTTCATCAGTCCACCTTTCTTGAGGAGCTAATTTAAAGCCATCAGGAAGCATAACTACAGCCCCAACTTGTAAAGGAACCTCTGAACCGTCAGCACCTATTTCCTTTATATCTTCTTTATATGGGATTTTGACTACAGCTTTGAAAACACTATCAGCTCCAACAGATTGAGGGACCTCTGCAATAGTTGGCATTTGTGCTAGATGGCAATTTGCGCAGACTATTTTTCCTGTGGCTTCTCTGGGAGATTCGTAATTTTGCTGCGCCCAAAATGGATAAGCAAAAGAGGATCTTGGGAAAATTACAATGCTGGAAATCAAAAGCAGTGTGCAGAGAAAGAAAGTTGTTTTTTTCATAATTTGGTTTTTAAAATTAATCATTCTCTTAGGCCCACCATGGATTTTCATTAGTTCTAAAATCTGTCTCTGACCACTGCTTTACAAGTACAGCATCATCATCTACATCAACATGCGCCAAGGCCAAAGATAAAGGTGCAGGTCCTCTTACTACTTTCCCATTTGTGTCATATTGACTTCCATGACAGGGACATATGAATTTATTAGCACCGCTATCCCATGGAACAACGCATCCTAAATGGGTACAAATAGCATTTAGTCCGAATTCTCCTATATCTCCTTCACTATTAACAATTAAGTAAGTTGGATCTCCTTTGAGACCTTGAACTAAACTTCTATCTCCTGCTTGATGACTTGCTAGCCAACCGGTCTTTGTTACTGGATTACCTAATTCATCTTTTGCAGAAGTTCCGCCGCCGCCGCCGCCAGCTCTTAGTGGCATAAAATAATTTGCTACAGGATATAAAGCTCCTAATGCGACACCAGTCGCTGTTCCAAACGTAAGAAGATTCATAAATTGCCTTCGACCCATGGATGGGACGTCATTGGAACTTAATTGAGTCATTCGATACTTGAGACTGTTATTTATTAGTTATTATGAATCAGATTGCATGATTTCTGTTGCAAATAGATAGGACTTTTAATAATTTGGAGTATAAGTTTTTATGAGATTGTTTATTATTAAATTATGAAACCTTTGGTAGTAGATGAGATTATCCATTACTTGATTCATCGATGGGGTAAAAAATATGACTTTAGACTTTTCAAAAGAGGAAAATATTTATATTTTCAAATGATGTGGGGTTTTTTAGGACAAGAATCTTTCCCATTAAATGAAGTGGAATATAAAAAATCAATAGCAGATAAAATTGAAATATTAAATAGATGCGGTTATTCAGATGAAGTAAGGGAATGGCTTAAAAAAGTAGATTCAAGACCAAGATTAGGAAGAGCTGTAAGCCTTCAACTACACATTAATGAGAGGATGAAAGAGTTTTTGATTTAAGGCTTTCAGATATGTAAGTTAGCCCAGCGCCTACAAAAAATAGAAATATTATCGAAATTGAAAGCAAAGACATAGTTAAAGGATCTGTTGAAGGTGTAATTACTGCGGATAAGATAGCAGAGGAAATTACCACAATTTTCCAATTTGAGAGCATTTTTTCTGTAGTAATAATTCCAAGTGAACCAAGAATAAATTGCATAACTGGTAACTGAAATGCTATTGCAGTACTTGACATTAACAATAAAACAAAATCAAAGTATCTTTCTATGGACCATGATGGTTCAACTATATCAGCTCCAAAATTTATAAAGAAATTTATTGCCGCGGGAACTAATATCCACCAAGAAAAAAGCAAGCCAAGAAAAAATAATAAACCTGATCCAAAAACAGCCGGTAAAATTAGGTTTTTTTCTTTTTTAGTTAAACCTGGAGAAATAAATAATATTAATTGATAAAAAATATATGGAATAGAGACGATTATTCCGCTATATCCCGCTACTTTTATGGCAACAAATAAAAATTCTCCAGGAGCAAGTTGTAATAAATGTATGTCACTTGCAGGAATCTCTAAAAAAGAAATTAAAGGCTTAATTATTAAAAAACTAAAAAAAATGCAAATTAATATCGAGTAGATAGAATTTAGTACTCTTTGCCTTAGCTCTTCTAAATGATCAGTAAAACTCATCGAATCATTATTATTATTCTTGCTATCTTCTTTCCTATTCATTATTGAACTTATTTTATAATTTGAAATAGATATTCATTTGTTTTATTAATAAAATGTGTAATTTTTGATTATTTAGAGGCTAGGAACTATTTACTTAATTTTGGATTCGTCGGATCAGGTAATAAAAATGGAGGTGCGTCATTTAAAGAAGATTCTCCATATGTTTCATATTCTCTATAACCACCCATTTTCCCATTTGTTTTCATCAAAGCACTTACGAAAGCAAGTAATAGAAAAACAGTTGGGGCTCCAATAATTAGTGCTGCTCCGAATAAGTACCCTACAATAAACTCTGGGAAACTATGATTACCTAAAAATTCGTGTGTTCCAAGTAGAAAATCTATCATTTAAGAAAATTATTTTTATCATTATAGGCTAAATTATTCCTTTGAGATTTTTTTTAATGTAATCTTTTCCTCTTGTAGGATTACCCCAAAGAATTTCTACATTATTGAACGAAACGCAACCAGGACCTCCTTTTGTGATTTTTTGAAGGTCTTTTATCTTTACAAGACTTATGGGGACTTTAATATTCATTTTTGCTTTACTAAATAAAGCTGCTAAATCTGCTGATATTTGAATGTCTTCGTCCGATGGTTTTTGAGATGAAGACTTTAAAACAACATGACTACCAGGTGATT
>QCUW01000042.1 GCA_003210695.1 Prochlorococcus sp. AG-679-P15
AATTTAATAAGTAAAATAAAATTATAAAGTTTTAAAAATGCTTAATTTAAATTATTTTTCAAAATTAGGATTATTTATCTATATAATTTTTTATCTTATTTCACCAAAATTAGCAATCACCCAAATTACAAACCTTGATATAAGGAAAAACCTTGAAAATGCATTAAATACAAGAAACTTTGAATTGATAAAAAACTATTTCAAAGATGAAGAAAGCTTAAAAATCCAAGCAAAATTTTCCGAAATAATCAAAGATTTTCCTAATGCAAAATGGCAAATTAAAAGATCAAACCAAGAAAACTCTAAAGAAGAAATATTTAACATCAAAGTTAATGGAAAGAAAATAATTAATGGGGAAATATATGTCCTTGAATCTTATTTTAAGTATTTATTTTCCACTAAAAACAACAAAATAAATAGTGGGAAAATAAAAAATTTATTAACTACCATTAGAAATGACCAAAACAAAATAGATATTATTTTTAAAATTCCGGAAAAAGTTCTTACTGGTACGAAATATGATATAGATATTATTCTAAATGAACCACTTGGTGATGTAATTGTTGCTGGAGGAATAATATCTCATCAGGATGAATCGTATCTAAAACAAGAAATCAATATTAAGCCTTTAGCCTCTGGAGGTATTTTTAAAAAGACAAGAGCATCATCAAAACCAGCTATACAAATATGGTCAGGGATTATAGCTCATCCAAAAGGGACGATTTCTTTTACAAAAAGCGTTGAAATTGTTGAAAAAATATAATTTATATATCTTTTAAGGCGGCTACCCCAGGTAAAGTTTTACCTTCTAAAAGCTCTAAACTAGCACCTCCGCCAGTAGATATATGTGACATTTTGTCAGCCAAGCCAGCTTTCTCTACTGCTGCTACAGAATCGCCTCCCCCAATAATTGTACAAACCTCAGAGAAAGCACTTAAATCTGCCAAGGTTGTTGCTATTGCATTTGTACCTTCAGCGAATTTATCAAATTCAAAAACACCCATAGGGCCATTCCATATAATTGTTTTGCATTCAGCAAGAGCATGTTGGAAAACTTTGATTGATTGTGGCCCAATGTCTAGACCCATCCAATCACCGCTTATTGAATCTATTTTAGAGACTTTACTTTCTGCAGTAGGAGAAAACTCATTTGCAAGTACTACATCAGACGGTAATAGCAGCTCAACTCCTTTAGTTTTTGCTTTTGCCTCTAAATTTCTTGCAAGCTCAAGTTTATCTTCCTCAACAAGACTCTTCCCAACATCTAATCCTCTTGCCTTATAAAAAGTAAAAATCATACCTCCCCCAATAATAATTTTGTCACACTTATCTAACAAAGAATCTAACACTCCAATTTTGCTACTTACCTTTGAACCCCCTACAATTGCTGCAAGAGGACGTTTTGGAGCATCTATTGCGCCCTGTAAATATTTCAACTCTTTTTCTAACAAGAATCCTGCTAAAGAAGGTTCTAAAAATTTTGTCACTCCTTGAGTGGAAGCATGTGCTCTGTGCGCAGCGCCGAATGCATCGTTAACATACATATCTGCATGCGAAGCTAAATTTTGAGCAAAATCTAAATCATTTTTTTCTTCCTCCTCAAAAAAACGTACATTTTCTAGTAACAAAACATCACCATTGTTTAAATTATTTGAATTAGATTTAGCTTCCTCACCAATACAGCTTTCTGTTAGTTTAACTTTTTTCTTCAATATCTCACTTAATCTCGCAGCAACAGGAGTTAATCTCATTTTCTCATTAACTTTACCTTTAGGTCTTCCAAAATGAGCAGCCAATATAATTTTTGCTGAGTTATCTATAAGATATTTTATAGTTGGTATTGCTGCTCTTATTCGAGTGTCATCAGTAATCTGACCACTTTCATTCAACGGTACATTAAAATCAACCCTTACAAGAACTTTTTTTCCTTCTAATTTAGACTTATCAAGACTGGAGAGAGACAACTTCGACATTAAAAAATCCTATTTTTACCATGAAACCCTAACGTTTATTTGCTCTTATTGGGTTAAAAAGTAGTAAGTATTACCTTTGCCTTAATAAATTTTAAAATTTAAGTAAAAGTATATATTTTATAAAATAAAAAATTTTTAGTTTTTTACATTATTATTAAATATGGTTACTTTTAAATAGATAATAAATAAAAGGTAAAAGTACAATTTTTGGAATTAAGCAAGTGGAAATACCCAAAATTCAATGGTATCCAGGCCATATTGCTAAAGCAGAAAAAAAGCTAACTGAAATTATAAATAGAGTAGATTTAATTATAGAAGTTAGAGATGCAAGGATCCCTTTATCAACAGGTCACCCTCATCTCAATCAATGGATCACAAACAAAAAACATATCCTTGTTATAAATCGTGCAGATATGATAGCGCCAGAAACTATAATTAATTGGAACGAGTGGTTTAAAAAAGACGATATATATCCTCTTTGGTGTGATGCAAAAAATGGCAAAGGAATAAAAGAAATTTGCAAATCTGCTAAGGAATCCCGATTATCAATTGATAGTAGAAGGTTATCCAGAGGAATGAAAGTTAGGCCAATCAGAGCTCTTACCCTAGGTTTTCCTAATGTAGGGAAATCTGCATTAATAAATAGAATCGCTAAGAAAAAAGTTGTAGAAAGTGCTAGGAAAGCAGGGGTAACTCGCAATCTCAGATGGATAAGATTAGACAGTGGAATAGATTTGCTTGATGCTCCGGGTGTTATACCACCTAATCTAGAGAATCAAAAATCAGCTCTAAATCTTGCGCTTTGCGATGATATTGGAGAGGCTGCTTATGAAATTGAAAGTGTTGCGATTGAATTTATAAAAATAATTTTTAAATTAAAAGAAGATAAAAATGCTAATATTTCACTTACAAAGATATCTAATAGATATGGAGTTGATATATTAAAAAAATCTGATAGTCCTCATGAATGGATTTATCTTGCAGCTTTGAAACATACCTCAGGTGACACAAGAAGAATGGCTCACAAATTAATAGAAGACTATCGTAATCAAATGCTTGGAAAGATTGCTTTAGAAGTGCCAAAATGAAATTAAATAATGAGAAATCTTTTGGAGTGGGAGATGGGGAGCTTATAGAAATTATTTATGAACTACCCCTTCCTATGAGACTTGATAGATGGTTAGTAAGTAAAAGACCAGAGCAGAGTAGAGCAAGAATACAACATTTTATTAACGCAGGATTAGTTCTTGTTAACTACAAAACTGCAAAAGCTAAAACCCCACTTAAAACAGGAGATAATATACAAATTTGGATGCCTCCTCCAGAACCTCTCATCTATTTGAAGCCAGAAAAGATGAATTTAAATATTCTGTTTGAAGATGAACATATCATTGTAATAAACAAACAATCAGGAATAATTGTCCATCCAGCGCCGGGCCATAAATCAGGAACTTTGGTAAATGGACTACTCTTTCACTGTAAAGATCTACCTGGAATAAATGGCAAATTAAGGCCTGGAATAGTTCATAGGTTAGACAAGGATACTTCTGGCTGCATGGTTGTAGCAAAAAGCCAAGAATCACTTGTCAATCTTCAAATACAGTTAAGAGAAAAAATCGCTTCACGAAATTATATTGCGGTAATTCACGGAGTACCAAATTCTTCAGAAGGTAAAATTGTTGGACATATAGGGAGAGATAAACTAAATAGATTGAAGTATGCCGTTGTGGATAAAAACTCCGGTAGATATGCATGTACTTACTGGAAATTATTAGAAAGATTGGGTAATTACTCATTAATGAGTTTCAAATTAGACACCGGTAGAACTCATCAAATAAGAGTTCATTGTGCACACGTCAATCATCCTATTCTTGGTGATCCTTTATATGGAAGGTGCAAAAAGCTTCCTTGCAAATTGAACGGTCAAGCTTTGCATGCTATAAAGCTAGGACTTTTACATCCAATTAAAGGAGAGAAAATGCAATTTGAAGCAGAATTACCCCAAGAATTTCAAAAATTATTGAATGTTTTAAGAAAAATTAATTAAGATTTAAAGAGCTATCTACTAAAGCTTTTGTAATATTATTTTTTGGATTAGAAAAAATTGTAAAGGAATCACCTTCTTCAATAATCTTTCCATAATTCATAACTAATAATCTATTACAAAAATTTTTTGCAATCCCTAAATCATGAGTAATAAAAATAATACTTAAATCCATTTTTTCTTGTATTTTTTTCAGTAAATCAAGGATTTCAATTTTTATATGTGCATCTAACATATTTACACTTTCATCACAAATAAGGATTTTTGGTTTAAGTAATAATGATCTTGCAATGGAAATTCTTTGTAATTGACCACCAGACAATTGACTTGGGTAAGAGTTTAAGAATTTAGCATCTGAGGGTAGTCTTAAATTATTCAAAATTAAATTAATCTCATTTCTAATTTGATTATTGTTAGATATTTTTTGAATAAATAATATATCTTTTAAAATATTTTTAATTTTCATTTTTGGATTCAAACTTGAAAAAGGATCTTGGAATATTATTTGTATATTTTTTAAATTATTAGTTTTTTTTTGATGAAATTCTTGATTTCTGTCATAAACTTTTATTTCACCACCTCTTAGTTTTAATAGTCCTATTAAAGCTCTACATAAAGTACTTTTTCCACTCCCAGAAGATCCGACAATTCCAATAATCTCTTTTCTATATAATTTAAAACTAACATCTTTTAAAACCTTATTCCATTTGGGTCGAAAAATTGAAGAATTTAATTTATACCAATGTCTTAAATTATTAGCCTCTAAAATAATATCATTTGTAGAACTAATATTTTTTACTGGCTGCAGAGTTATATTTGACGCTTTTACCAATTTTGTTCCAATCTCTGATTTAGGAGACTTCAAAACTTCTTTAATATTTCCTTGTTCTTTAATTAATCCTTGATCCATAATCAAGACTTTTTTACACCACTTTGCTGCGAGATTAATATCATGACTAATCAAAACTAAAGTAGTTCCAGATTGCTCAGTTAAATATTTAATTTCATTCATCACTTCAAAAGTAGTCTTAGTATCAAGACTCGTTGTAGGTTCATCTGCAATTAAAATTTTTGGTTTTAAAGCTAAAGCCATTGCGAGTGAAACTCTTTGCCTCATTCCTCCACTAAATTCATGAGGGAATGAATCTAATCTGTAACTCTCTATTCCTACTCTTTGAAATGTTTCTTCTACTAAATCTTTAATAATTAGAGAATTTTTATTTTGAAAATGTGTTTTGAATAATTCATATAAATGATCACGTACAGTCATTAATGGATTAAGTTTTTTTATAGAATCTTGATAAATAAATCCAAAATTATTTCTTCTAAATAATTGAATTTCTCTTTTTTCAATTTTATTGATATCTTCACCATATATTCTTATATGACCTTCAGTAATTGAACCTTCAGGAAGCATATTTATAATTGTTTTTGCAAATGTAGTTTTTCCACATCCAGAAGGTCCTATTATTGCTAAGTGATCTCCTTTATAAAGATCTAATTGAAAATTTTTTATTGTAAATTTCTGCTTAGGACCGTATTTGACATTTAGATTCCTGACTTCAAGAATTTTGCTTTTGTTTATTTTCATAATTATGTAGCAAATTTCTTAAGTCCTAAATAAAATAAACCTAAAGGAATATTAGATGTCTGAGGCAACTGCAAATTCAAAAGAAAAAAAAGAAATTAAAGTTTCAACAATCATTTTGCCTGAAAATAAAAATTATGAAAGTGAATCTTTGAAATATGAGATAAAAATACCAAATTGGCTTCTTGAGTATATCCAAAACTATGAAGTATCAAACAATAAGAATGATGCCAATCAAAATCTTATAGTAAAAGCTTTCAAACTTGCTTATGAAGCTCATAATGGTCAACTTCGAGCTAGTGGTGAGCCATATATAATTCATCCCATTGCTGTTGCAGATCTTCTAAATGAAATAAGTGCAAGTCCATCTGTTATAGCTGCTGGTCTATTACATGATGTTGTTGAAGACACAGGGGTTTCTCTTTCGGAGATAGAAATTAGTTTTGGCTTAGAAATAAAAGTCCTTGTAGAAGGTGTAACTAAATTAGGAGGTATTCATTTTAATAATAGAACTGAAGCACA
>QCUW01000043.1 GCA_003210695.1 Prochlorococcus sp. AG-679-P15
GGTTCTTCTGATCCTGATGCAAATTCTAATGTATCTAAAATTACAAGAATGGTTGTTGAAGGAGTTGGCTTGGGTTGGGGAGAAACTGTATTCTCGGGAGTAACATTTCCATTAGTAGAACCTGGGTTGCGAAATGTTGTAAGACTTGGTTATAAAAACATAATTATTTTTCCTTACTTTCTTTTTTCAGGGGTACTGGTAACAAGAATAAAAAGGCAAAGCGATATAGTGGCGCTTGATAATCCACATGTTGAATTCCATGAGGCTAAATATCTTTCATCTCATAAATATGTTATTCAAACATTTGTAGAAAGGATTGAAGAAATTTTTAATGACGAGAGCAGCAATTTTATGAATTGTTCCTTGTGCAAATATAGATCGAACTTATTTGGTTTTGAAAAAGAAGTTGGATTAGTACAAGAAAGTCATCATGATCATGTTGAGGGCATAGGACTTAGTTGTGATTTATGTGATTCTGAATGTAATGGGGCATGCGAAACGAAAAACCAAAGCTTGAGTGATGTTGATGATCACTCAGTACCTTTAGTAAAAAAAAATAATAATGAACATCATCATAAACATGAAGATCATCATCACCATCATCATAGTATTTACCCAAATTCAAAACATCCTTTGGGACCTGTCACGCTTCGCTTGCTTAGTGATGATCAAATCTTAAGAAATTCAGTTGAAAAAGACTGAATCAACCGTCTCTTTCTTAGTTTAGTCTCAATAGACTAATCATATATAAGTATTCCTAATAGATATTCAGAAAAGTATTTTTGGTTATATTTTCCACAGTTAATAATAAGTTTTCCACGTCCATATCCACATCGAATTAGATATAAAGCCTCATCTCAAAAATAACAGCACTTCAACATTTTTATTGACTTTTCTTAAAGCTTTTTTCAATTTGCCCCTCTGTAAAACCGTTTTTGATAAATCTGATTTATAACATGAGTCTCATTTGATAATGGCGTAGAAGTGATAAAAATATATTTTTGACTTTTAAAAAAAAATAGACAATTATATTTGAATACTAAGTTTGTATTTATGAATCAAATAAACCAAGAGAATAGCACTGAAGTTGAATTTGATAATTCTTTCCCATCAAAAGTTTCTTTAGAAACTGAGCTTTCAGAAAGTCTTTATGAAACTATGAAAGATTTTGTTCTACATAATCCTACTTGGGATCAATACAAACTTATAAATTCTGCTTTAGCTACTTTTCTTGTCCAAAATGGATGTACTGATATTTCAGTTTCAGAGATTTATATAAATCAACTTTTTACACCTTCTAAGTCTTTTTAATATTTAAACAAGCTCTTCTGCTTATTGCCATCATCGTCAGTGTGGGACTTTGCCATGAAGATGTTGGCCAACATGCACCATCTAGTACAAGGACATTTTTGCATCTCCATAGTTGATTTGATTTATTGACTACACTTTCTTCCTCACTAAATCCCATAGCTGCTCCCCCTACTTCATGAATATAATATCCCGGTGGTGGTGGATTTCCTGAAAGTGCAATAGATTTTTCTGTAAATAATCCTACATATGGGATATTTATGAGCTCATCCATTCTTCTGATTTTTCCATCTGCCGCTTTTATTGAATCTCTTATCGTACTTTCCATATGTTTAGCCATATTTAATTCGTTTTCACTCCATTTGAATTCAATATGAGGGATTGGAATCCCCCAGCTATCTGTTCTCTTAGAGAGAGTTACTGAATTTTCTTTTCTTGGTAGGACCTCACCATGGGCGATTAGAAAACCCGTAGAAGAATTTAATTCTTTTTGTAAAAACTTAGGGATTCCAAGCCTATCAATTGCGCCCCAAATTCCATAACCTCTTAAAAAGTTAATACTTTCAGGTTTAGGTAAGTTTGACCCGAAGGGTATGAAAAAACTCCCAGCGCCCGAGAGGTCAGGATAAGAATTAGAATTAATTTTTGTCTGAATTGTATTAGGAATTGAAAAAAACCTACAGATAGAAATATGATCCATCAAATATTTTCCTAAATTACCGGAGGTATCTTTAAAACCCGAAGAATTTGATTTGGTTTCCGAGTTAAGTAGAATTCTAAGTGTTGATATTGTGGATGCACATAGCATAATTAAATCGCAATTTAATGATATTCTTTGACCATTTTCTAGATTTACAATGATTATTTTTGTAGCTAGCTCAGTTATTTTGTCTGTTTCGAATGATTCTACGAGATGATTAGAAAGTATTTGAACATTTCCGGTGCTTAACGCTTTTTTAAAGGTGGTCCCGACACTTGAAGATCTTGGCCATTGGTCTTCTTTAACTGAGGAATTACGGTCAAATCCTCTAGATTGAATAAATGGGTAGTTAAGTTTTGATTTAACTTGATTCCCAAAAATACTTTCATTACTTGTGAGAGGTATTTCACCAATATATTTCCCATTTGGAACTTCTTCAATATTATCTTTTTGTCCATAAATTCCACAAAACTTCTCAATAAAATCATAATGAGGTGATAATTCATTGTAGGTTATAGGCCAATCTGGTCCGTACCCATCTTTTTTTGATGGGTGAAAATCATCTGGAGAAAATCTCAAGGTAATACCTCCCCAAGTTAATGATCTACCTCCATATTGCTTTCCTTGAGTCCAAAGGAATGGCTTCTCTTTTGATTGGCTATAAGGATGATTTAATTCATTTGTATATAAATTGGGGTTATTTTTCCAATAACCAGGATGTTGACTTTGAATAGCATGTTTCTTTGAGATTATTCCCGATAATCTGTTTAAGGTATCTTTCGGCTCATAACTACTGGCCTCATTTCTTTTAATTTGAGGTCCTGCTTCTATTACTAGAACTCTAATTCCTTGTTCGGCCAAAGTAAGTGTAGCTACTCCTCCTGTTGCGCCTGAACCTACTACGATTGCGTCAAAAGGATTTATATCCAAAATCTACTTTTATATTTTTCATATCAACAAATATAGCATTCAGTTAAAAATATATTTCTTGTTTTCAACTTAAGAAGTTAGAATTTATTTAAACATTTTTGATTTAAATGAGATTTATAATATTGATTATTTGTTCGATTACTTTAATATTTCCATTGAGTGGTTTCGCAGCATTAGATTACGGCAAACAATCATTATTAGGAACTGATTTTTCGGGATCAGATTTACAAGGTGCAACTTTCTATTTGACGGATTTACAGGATGCAAATTTGTCAGATTGTGATCTTCAAAATGCAAGCTTATATGGAGCAAAATTAAAGGATACTAATTTAAGTAATTCTAATTTAAGAGAAGTTACTCTAGACTCAGCTGTATTAGATGGAACTGATTTAACAAATACTAATTTAGAGGATTCCTTTGCTTATAGTACACAATTTGAAAATGTAAAAATTCAAGGCGCAGATTTCACAAATGTCTACTTGCCAAGAGATGTTGTGAGGGAATTTTGTAAAGACGCCACTGGAACTAATCCTTTCACTAATAGAGAAACTAGGGAAACATTAGAATGCGATTATATTTAAATTTAAGCTAATGAAAGTTCTTTTTTGATTTTTCTCTGTTTATAAAGAGATCTCCCCACGGGCCAACCTAAAGTAGATAAATGTCTTATTAAGATATTTGAGTATCTGAAATTCAATCTACTAGAAAAATTTATACCCAATTCATTTAAAGTTTTTATTAATAAATTAAGGTCTTGTTCTTTACCTTTCTTTTTATCTAATAAAATTGAATTGCTTTGCAAAACCTTATTTTTCAGGATTTTATCATTTTCAGCAAAGCCTATTTCTATTGAATTAAACCTATCAGAATAAAGAGTATAAACTATTCCGGATTTGGATTTTTGAGGAGCTAGATTTAAAGAAGATGAAATCAATTTATGATATTCTTTATTAACGTATTTTTTAAATACCATTTTATTTTTGTTCGTTTTTAGAAATTTCATATTTTTCTAATAAATTATTCACTTCTGCTAAAGCAATTCTTTTCTGACAAGCAGAATCATATCGATTGATTGCTATTGATGGAATTGAACCTTTGCTCTTCATTTCTCTAAGACCAGTTTCTAAACACTGAAATGCAACGCTTGATAGATCTCGCCCTTCTGCAGCTGCCCAAACCTTTAATAGATAATTGAGATTTGATGGTACGGAAATTTGAACTTTGTTTGAATTAGAAGTATTTAAAGCAATGTCATCGAGGCTTGTTTCTTTAGAGGATATAGTTTCTTTAACTTTTTTCTTTAAAGTTCTAACTTGTCCTAATGCATCTTGATTATTTTTAAATTTCTTCTCAATTTCAAATAAATCTTCTTCGGTATTAATTAAAGCTTCTAACGCCCACTTTGCGTCATCCTCCGCAATAGTTGTGCTCTTAAGCCATTCATCTCTAATGTAAGACCAATTCTTGGACATAAATTCCTAGCTGTAATCAAAGAATAGTTTAATTTATTTAGATTGTCTATAGATTCAATTCAGAATATGAATAGATTGTAGTATTTATATCAGTATAGTAAATTTTTTAAAATTCGATAACTGTTTTCTAATCTGATTAAGACATTCGACCTTTGGGACGACCTACAGTTCTAGGCAAATAAAAATATCTTTAAGGATTAAAGTCTTTACATCTTGGCCTTTCGTTTTCATAATCTTCGATTGCATTATCCCATTCTGATAAATCTGCATCTTTCCCAAAAATATACAAATCCATTTGCTTGGAATAATTTACAGATTCAATCCAACTATTCATTGAGGAATTACAAAAAATTGAACTTCCAAATTTGTAATAGTCTATAGAATCCCTTTTTGCAGCAAATTCCGCATTTGCACGTTTCTTATCTAATTCTTTATATTTCAAATCCTCAATAGTAGGTTTTGAAACAATTAAGGATGGTTTTTTCTCTAAGTTTAAATATGCAAGAAGGCATCCTCCAATAATAAAAAGAACAGCCCCTCTAATTATCCAAGTTATAGTTTTATCCATGAATACTTAATTTTATATTGACACGTCAAAGTAAAAACAAGAAACCCTTCCAGAAATTCCCACTACCAGAAGGGTTATTAAATTGAGTACACTACTATACGTAATCAATTTATGTCTTGGAGTTGAAGATATATTCAACTCATTGAGGTTTGGCCTCAATTAATTTATAGCAAAATAATTAGAAACTAACCTATTTATTTAGTAGTTTCCTCCATAAGGTCTAACTATTTTATCTAATAAAATTCGCATATCTTTATTTTTAAGTTTCTCTATTTACTGCAAATTTTCAAGAAGATCACATATTTCATCCTGTGTATCTTCAATTAATTCCGAAATTGCCATAATTAATCTCTTTCAATAAGTTCAATCTTATATCCATCGGGATCTTCAACAAATGCT
>QCUW01000044.1 GCA_003210695.1 Prochlorococcus sp. AG-679-P15
ATACAAAATTATTGCGACTGCATGTGAAAGATTTAATGAGGGAAAATTTTGAGAAGTTTTAATATTAAAAATCTTATGAGCAAAAAATAATTCGCTATTAGTTAAACCTCTATCCTCTCTTCCAAATAAAATAGCTATATTGTTAATCTCTTTATAAGATGCAATCCATTTAGATATATTCTCTGGAGATTCACATTCAATATCTTTACTTAAATCAATTCTTCCGATGGTAGCAAGGACCAAATCACAATCAAAAATTGCTTTTTCAATACTATTAAAAATCTTACAATTATCTATGTAACTTTGCCCTTTTAGAGCCATCCTTTTTGCTTCTAATGAGAAAATTTCACATTTAGGGGAAACTATCCTTAATTCATTTACATCAAAATTAGAACATAGTCTTGCGATACTTCCAACATTTAATGGTCCATTTGGTTCCACCAATACAACTTTCAAGTTAAAAAGTTTTTTTCCCAAATTTATTTCAGGCTATGTAAGTATGTTAATAAATTAGACATATTTTGAGGATTGATTTCAAAACTTGGCATTGGTGGGGTTAGGCCCTCAATAATTTGTTTTATTATTTGTTTATCACTTAATCGCTGAGTTATTGAATGTAAATCTGGTCCAACTAATCCTCTAGCTGTAATACCATGGCAACCTACACAATTCATTTTGAATAAAGTATCTCCTTCATTTACAGACCCGCTTAGTTCAAGTGTTTTAAGAATATAAGCATTGTTCTCTTCCTGATTGAAATAAAATAATGTAAGACATATTAATAAAATTAAAAACAGAATAAAAATCTGTTTCCAGAATTTCATTATCAAATTCTTTTCTGCTGCAGATGATGAAGATGTTGACACAAAAAATTGTCCCTGTGTAACAATTGTGTATTAGAAATCAAAAAAAAGCCAGAAAATGATTGAACCTCTTTTATGTGGAATAGTTTTAGGATTAGTTCCAATAACACTTCTTGGATTATTTGTTAGCGCATGGAACCAATATAGAAGAGGTTCAGGTATGTTAGATATGGATTAAAAAAGTCAATTTCGATTGACCATAAGTTCTTACATCATAAATCTCCCACAAAATATTCTTTCTAATTTCTAAATTTAATGAATGCTCGCAAATAACAATAGTACCCTTCCTTATAAAATTACAATTAAAAATTTGATTTAAAACTAATTCATGGTAATCAGCTTTATAAGGGGGATCTAAATAAATAAAGTCAAATTTAATTTTATTAAAATCATTAGAAGTTGATACATTCCTTACGGCATTTGGCTTAGTCCAAATCAATACATCTTTGCAAATAACTTCTATATCTTTCTTTCTATTTTCAATATCTTGAAGAGAGTATAAATTTTTTAAACATACTTTTAAAATGTTTTTATTTTTTTCAATTGCAACTATTTTTTTTGCACCATGATTATATGCCTCACAGGATATTGCCCCTGTTCCACTAAATAAATCTAACCAATTAGAGTTAACTACTGTATTTTTTAAAATATTAAAAATTGCCTCTCTAACCATTAAAGTGGTTGGTCTAGTATCGAAAGTATTTAAGCTTTCAAGCCTTCGTCCTCCAATTAATCTCAAATTTGTTTTCATGTTTCACATGGAACTATTGAATACTTTTAAGCCATCTACGTAAAAGTTTTTCTCCAGTTTTACCTGATTTTTCTGGATGAAACTGGCAAGCTATTAAATTATCTTGTTCTATAATTGCTGTTAATTTTTCAGTCCCATAACTAACATTTGCAGCTATTACATTCTTATTTGAAGGAACAGCATGATAAGAATGAACAAAATATACCCAATTATTTAATTCATCATTTTTTAATAAGCTATTATTTCTTGTTGGAAGAAGTTCACACCATCCAACATGCGGAATTCTTTGGTCAGATAATTGAGGAATTCTTTTTATTTCCCCCTTTACTATTCCAAGTCCATTAATTGACCCTTCATCACTTGATTCAAAAAGTAATTGCAATCCAAGACAAATACCTAAAAATGATTTTCCACTATTAATCCAGTTTTTTATATCAATTATTAGATCTGTATTAATAAGATTATTTATTGCAGGATCAAATGAACCCACTCCAGGAAGTATTAGAGCCTTACAGTCTTTTATTTGTTGATAATTTTTAATTAAAACTATATCTTCTTCAAGACTTTCTAAGGCTTTCGTTACGGAATGAATATTACCCATTCCATAATCTATGAGTCCTATTTTAGACAATACCTTATTTATAAGTGCTTAGATAAGGTACTTGAAAGGGTCGCTTTTGGGACAGCTCCAACGACAGTATCAACTTTTTGACCGCCTTTAAATATCATTAAGGTTGGAATACTTCTGATTCCGTATTGACTTGCAACATTTGGATTTTCATCTGTATTTAACTTAAATACTTTAATTTTACCTTCAAAGTCTTTAGAAATCTCCTCAACTACAGGTGCAACCATCCTGCAAGGACCGCACCAGGGAGCCCAAAAATCAACCAAGACTGGCAGATCACTTTGCAAAACTTCTTTGTCAAATGAAGAATCAGTTACAGCGGGAGCAGATGACATAATTTAGATATTCCTTTTAGAAAATTTAGCAGGCTATTCTTTTAAGTGATGATTTCATTACAGATAAACACATATAAGTAACAAAATACTTAAAAAAGCCCGATAAATCGGGCGATTTTGTGTGTGAGGAGTATGGGGGTTAGCCCATAAATTAATGATAACTCCTAATGAGAAATTTTTTACATTTAAAAAAAAGTTTTTATATTATTTACCCATTCCTAGCTGTTGAGCTTTTTGATAAACTTTGCCCTCTGTCAAAAGTGATGGTGCAATTACAATCTCTACATTTTGCATTTCTTTTATATTTTTAGCTCCAAGAGTACTCATTGATGTCCTAATAGCTCCAAGTAAATTATGTGTCCCATCATCAAGTATTGCAGGTCCTTTTAATATTCTTTCTAAAGAACCTGTAGAACCTACTTCAATCCTTGTACCTCTTGGTAAAACAGGACTTGGTGTGGCCATACCCCAATGAAATCCATTACCGGGAGCACTTGATGATTTAGCTATTGGAGAACCAATCATTACGGCATCAGCACCACAAGCTATGCATTTACAAATATCTCCGCCAGTAACAATTCCTCCATCACCAATTATAGGAATATAACGACCAGTTTCTTGAAAATAATCATCTCTAGCTGAACTACAGTCAGATATTGCTGTTGCTTGGGGGATACCTATTCCTAATACTCCTCTTGAAGTACAAGCAGCACCTGGACCAATTCCAACCATAAGCCCTGCCACTCCAGATTTCATGAGAAGTTCTGCAACTTCATAAGTCACACAATTACCTGCAATGACTGGAGCTTTCAAAGATTGACATAGATTTTTGATATTTAATGTCTCATTACCATCCATACCTAAATGTTTAGTAGAAACAACTGTACCTTGAAGAAAAAATAAATCTATTTTTGATTTCATAAGTGTTTCTTTATATTTAATAGCAGCATGAGGTGTTCCACTTATTGCTGCTATGCCACCTTTTTCTTTAACTTCACTAATTCTTTGTAAAATTAGGTCTTCCTTAATAGGTTCTTTGTATATTTTTTGCATTAAAGGAACGAATTCTTTTTTCCCAACAGAGGATATTTGCCTCAGTATTTCTTTTGGATTTTCATATCTAGTTTGTATGCCTTCCATATTGAGAACACCAATAGCACCTAACTTAGAGAGCTCTACTGCTGTATTAACATCAACAACACTATCCATTGCACTGGCAATAATTGGAATTTCTCTTTTAATATTTCCAATTGTCCAAGAAGGATTGGTTAAATCATAATCTAAGGTTCTTTTTCCAGGCACTAATGCTATTTCATCAATGCCATAAGCTCTTCTAACTTTTTTGTTTAAACCAATTTCAATATTCACGGATTTTTTAATTATTCTGATTAAATTAACAACTAAAGGGGTAATAAGCCAATAATTTTATAAAAACAAAAGAGTTTTTTTATTATTTGTGTAAAGATGTGAGTATTTTGAAATTAATTATTAACTATATTTTATTCATTCTGACAATCAGGGATTATTATTAAAAAAAGGGTTTTAATATGTCCGATATTGTTGATTCTGAGAACTCTGGTTTGAGTGACGATAACGAACGAATCATTCAGACTGATTTAAGAAATGAAATGTCACGATCGTACTTAGAGTACGCAATGAGCGTTATTGTTGGTCGTGCTCTACCAGATGCAAGAGATGGCCTAAAACCAGTTCACAGAAGGATTCTTTACGCAATGTATGAGCTTGGATTGACAAGCGGTAGGCCATACAGAAAATGTGCAAGGGTTGTTGGAGAAGTCTTGGGTAAGTACCATCCTCACGGAGATACTGCAGTTTACGATGCATTAGTACGAATGGCACAGGATTTTTCTATGAGAATGCCATTGATTGATGGCCATGGAAACTTTGGATCAGTAGATAATGACCCCCCCGCCGCGATGAGATATACAGAGTCACGTCTTCAATCCCTAACAGATGAAAGTTTATTAGAGGATATTGAATCTGAGACTGTTGATTTTTCCGATAATTTTGATGGATCACAACAAGAACCAACAGTTCTGCCAGCTAGAATACCTCAGCTTCTTTTAAATGGATCATCTGGTATTGCGGTAGGGATGGCAACTAATATACCCCCTCATAATTTAGGAGAATTAATTAATGGTCTTAAATCAATAATCAAAAATCCCTTACTGGAAGATAATGAACTCTTTGAATTAATTAAAGGGCCAGATTTTCCAACTGGAGGTCAGATATTAGGTAGGGATGGAATTAAGGAGACTTTCAAGACTGGGAAAGGCTCTATAACTATGAGAGGTGTGGCAGATATTGAACAAATCAAATCCCCTGGGAGGGCTGAAAAAGATGCTGTAATTATCACTGAGCTTCCTTTTCAAACTAATAAAGCAGGGTTAATAGAAAGAATTGCAGATTTAGTAAATGATAAAAAATTAGAGGGTATTTCTGACATTAGAGATGAAAGTGACAGAGATGGAATGAGAATTGTAATTGAGCTAAAAAGAGACGCCTATCCTCAAGTTGTTTTAAATAATCTATTTAAGTTAACACCTCTACAAAACAACTTTAGTGCAAATATTTTAGCTCTTGTAAACGGAGAACCTACAACTCTTTCTCTTAGAAAAATGTTGGAGGTGTTTCTAGATTTTAGAATTGAAACAATTAAAAGAAGAACAACCTTCTTATTGAAAAAAGCAGAGGAAAGAGATCATATTATCAAAGGACTTCTTTTAGCACTAGAGGCCAT
>QCUW01000045.1 GCA_003210695.1 Prochlorococcus sp. AG-679-P15
ACTATTATTGGATTTTTGCCTAGTTTTCTGGCTAATGTAGCAACTTCAATATATTTTGCGTCTTTATACCCATTGCAAATTAATAAAGAGTTTTGGTTCTCAAGAAGAGAAAGGCCAATTAATAATTCTGATTTGCTACCAACTTCTAAACCGAAATTCCATGGTTCTCCAAACTCTAATATCTTTTCTAGAACGTTCTTCTGTTGATTACATTTTACTGGAAAAACTCCTTGATAATTATTCTTATATTCGTAAGTTTTAATTGCTTTTGAAAATGCTTCATGTAGTTCGTTTATACGATCTTTCAAGATATCGTTAAATCTTATTATTAATGGCGTATTAATTTCTCTACTTTTAAGTTCTTCGACAAGCTTAAAAAGATCAATAATTTTATCTGATTTTTTTTCTGGAGTGATTGAGATATTTCCGTTTGAATTTATAGAAAAATATTGATCACCCCACTTGTCGATATTGTAAGTCGAAATACTATCTTCTATAGTCCAATTTTTATTTAATTTTTCTGGCTCAAAATTGTTCAATTTATGCCTTAGTAATTAATAAATGTTTTTGAAAATAACTCAAAAACATTATCTTTTATTTTAATGATTACTTGCCAAGTTACCACCTAAAAGATGAATATACATAGAGTGATTACAAATTAAATGACCCAAGAGAGAACCTTCATTGCAATTAAACCAGACGGCGTTCAAAGAGGATATGTTGCTGAAATTATCGGTAGATTTGAAAAAAAAGGATTTAAATTAGTAGCTCTGAAACAATTAATTCCATCAAAACAACTTGCTCAAGATCACTATGGTGTTCATAAAGAGAGACCTTTTTTTAGTAATTTAGTAGATTTTATTTCAAGTGGTCCTGTTGTGGCAATGGTGTGGGAAGGTGAAGGCGTTATTTTAAGTGCTCGAAAATTAATAGGTGCTACCAAACCACTTGATGCAGAACCTGGCACAATAAGAGGAGATCTAGCAGTAGATATCGGTAGGAATATAATTCATGGTTCTGACGGAGAAGAAACTGCAAGATTTGAAATTAATTTATGGTTTAATCAAGATGAGTTATGTGATTGGGAGCCTTCTGATTCAAAATGGCGTTTTGAAAAATAAAAATTTATATCTTAAATCTATTCAAACTAAATTTGTCTAAAAAGCTTATTTCAATTTCTTGTAGATTTTTATTTTGAATTAATTTGAAAATGATATCACTCGTTATTGCAGAGAATAAAACTCCATTTCTATAGTGTCCCGTAGCTAGAAAAAGATTTTCGACTGTAGATTTACCTATGATTGGCTTAAAGTCTGGAGTACAAGGTCTAAATCCCCACCAATGCTCCATTTGTGGCCAATTCAATGCTTCAGGTAATAAATATCGAATACCTTCTTGTAGTTGCCTTATTCCATTAGGAGTATTACCTTGATCAAATTCTGCATCTTTTTCAACCGTTGCCCCTACTACTATTAGTCCGTCATCACGAGGGACTAAGTAGGTTGTTGTACCAAAAAGAACTCTTTTAAGAAAATTTGCAGGACCTTGTATTGATAGCATTTGTCCTTTTACAGGAAAGACTGGAATTTTATTTAAAACTTTTTTACTCCAAGCACCGCTGCATAATATTGATTTTTCACAATCAATTTCTTTTAGCTCTCCAGTCGCAATTAAAACTTTTGCACCAACAATTTTGTTATTTTCTATTCTTAAATCTTTAACTTCTGATCCTTCATGAAATTTGACGCCATGCAAAGAGCATGCTCTTTCAAGTGCACGCATTAGTCTTCTTCTATTATCTATTTGGCCATCTTGTTCAAAAACTAATCCATGTTCCCAAATCGAATTTATCCCATTAATCTCTTTATTAAGTTCTTTTTGATTTAGATATTTACCATATTTATAAGTTGGGAATTCTTCAAGTTCCTTTATATTTTTAAAAGGTACTATTATTCCACATTTCCTTAAGCCACACTCAATTCCACTATCTTTTTCAATATTTTTAATCCATTTAGGAATTAATTTTTGACTTTGTTGCCCAAATTTTAGTAATTCATTTTGAAGTCCTTCAGCATGAGTAGCTAACATCCCTGCAGCTACAAAACCAGCAGATTCTCCTCTGTTCTTACTTAAAACTGTAACTTTGAAATTATTTTTTGCGAATTGATACGCAATAGATAATCCTATTAGCCCACCGCCAATAATTAAAATTGAATTTTCTTTATTCTCAGTCATTTAATTATTTTTATAATTTACATATGATTTGATCCTCTTTTACCTTATAACGAATAAGATTAAGGAAGGAACATTTTATAATGAAAAATTTTGAATCTTGGGAAGCTGTGATTGGTTTAGAAACCCATGTACAGCTTAATACTAAAAGTAAAATATTTACATCTGCTTCAACGGCTTTTGGAGACGAACCTAATACACATGTAGATCCTGTTGTATGTGGTTTGCCAGGTACTCTTCCTGTTTTGAATGAAACTGTTTTAGAGTACGCAGTTAAAACTTCGTTAGCATTGAATTTAGAAGTCTCAGAGCATTGTAAATTTGATAGAAAACAATATTTTTATCCTGATCTTCCTAAAAATTATCAGATTTCTCAATTTGATGAACCGTTAGCTGAGAATGGCTGGCTAGAAGTTGAAATTACAGAAAAAGATAAAGAAACTTATATTAAAAAAATAGGAATCGAAAGGCTTCATATGGAGGAGGATGCAGGCAAGCTAGTACATGCCGGTAGCGACCGATTAGCTGGTTCCAAATATTCATTGGTTGATTACAATCGTGCTGGAATAGCACTTTGTGAGATTGTTAGTAAACCTGATATTAGAACGGGTAGAGAGGCATCTGAATATGCTTCTGAAATAAGGAGAACAGTTAGATATCTTGGTGTCTCAGATGGCAATATGCAAGAGGGTTCATTAAGATGTGATGTCAATATATCTGTAAGAAAAGGAGCTAATGCACCTTTTGGTACCAAAGTAGAAATAAAGAATATGAATTCATTTTCTGCCATTCAAAAGGCTTGTGATTATGAAATTGCAAGACAAATAGAAGTTTATGAAAATGGAGGAGAAATTTTTCAAGAAACTAGGCTATGGGACGAAGCTAAGCAATTAACTAAAAGTATGAGATTAAAAGAAGGGAGTAGCGATTATAGGTATTTCCCAGATCCTGACCTAGGACCAATTGAGATATCAAAGGAGCAAAAAGATAAATGGTTAAATGAATTACCTGAATTACCTTCTAAAAAAAGAAATAAATATGTCAACGAATTTGGTTTATCTCCTTATGATTCAAGGGTAATTTCTGATGAGATTTATATGGCAAACTTTTTTGAAGATACAGTAGCGAATAATGTTGATCCAAAACTTGCATCAAACTGGATCACTAGTGATATTGTTGGCTATTTGAAAGCAAATAAACTTAGTTTTAGTGAATTACAACTTAGTCCTGAAAATCTTGCCGAAATGATTAATATGATTTCTTGTAATACTATCAGTGGAAAAATTGCTAAAGAAATTTTACCTGAACTAATAGAAAAAAATATATCTCCTAAAAATTTAGTCGAAGAAAAAGGTTTGGCAATGATATCTGATTCTGCAAGCATTTTGCCAATAATCGATCAACTTATAATTGAATATCCTAAAGAAGTAGAATCATTTAAGAATGGGAAAACTAAATTACTTGGTTTTTTTGTAGGTCAACTTATGAAAAGAACTAAAGGTAAAGCAGACCCTAAACTTGCAAATAAACTTCTTTCAGAAAAATTAAATGGATAAAGATTTAAATAAGGTCTTTTACTTTATCTATCCATTCGTTTCTATCATCTGAATTGTCCAAAATAACATCTGAAAATTCTGTTTTTGCTTCGAAAGTTAATTGAAGTTTTATAATATTACGTGCAGTTTCTTCACTAATTTTGTCCCTTCTAATAAGTCTTTGTATTTGTTCTAACTTAGAACATTTGACTAGCCATATTTCAGTACAAATATCTTCAAATTTTGCTTCGAATAATAATGGGATAACTAAAAGTATAATTTTATTATTTATGTATAAATTGCACTCTTCTATCATTTTTTCTTTGATTAAGGGATGAAGTAGATTTTGAATCCATGTTCTATGTATAGAATTTTCGAAAATAATTTTTTTTAATAATGGCCTGTTTATTTCATTCCCTGAAGAATACTCATCAATAATTTCAGGTCCAAAATAAGCTAAAACTTTCTCATAGCAATTACTTTTCGGCTTTATTAGTTCTTTTGAATACTGATCTGCATCCAATATTGGAATGTCTTTATATTTTTTTATGTAATTGGCTATTGTAGATTTTCCACTTGCAATACCTCCAGTAAGACCTATTCTTCGTTGTTTATTTTTGAATTTTGGTTGGATGCTCATAAATTTAATAAGAATCTATATTGCAGTGTTTTAACAGAAAGAATAGTTATTATGAATTTAATTTTAAAAAAAGATTGATTGAGCTTGAGACTAATTGGTCATTTGTGAGCGATGGTGAAGAAACGCCTGATGGGTTTTCTTTTGCAGGTATCGCTGCAGGATTAAAGGATTCTAAGAAGAAAGACCTGGCTTTAATATTAGCCCCAGAAAATAGCATTTGTAGTGGTCTGTTTACACAATCAATAGTCCGAGCATCCTGTGTAGATATTTGTGAACAAAGGATAAAAAAATCTTCAGGTCTTATAAGAGCAATATTAATAAACTCCGGACAAGCAAATGCATGTATAGGGGATGCTGGTATTCAACATACTTTGCTTGCTACGAAGGAGGTCTCAAAATTATTAGGAATAAATGAAGAAGAAGTTTTAATGTGCTCAACTGGTGTAATTGGTATACCTATTCAAATAAAAAATTTAATTGATAATTTACCTAATTTAGTCAAGGCGTTAAAGACAAATAGTTTACAGAATGCGGCAGAAGCTATTTTAACGACTGATTTAGTTGACAAAAAAATAACTATAGAAACATTTATTGAAGATAGAAAG
>QCUW01000046.1 GCA_003210695.1 Prochlorococcus sp. AG-679-P15
TTAAAGACTTGATTAAAAAAAAGACAACAAATTTCGATGTTTATGCAAATTTAGCTCGAATACTTGGATTACAAAATAAAAAAAAGGAGATGATTAAAGCTTATAAAGAGGCTTTAAAATTAAATCATAATTTTCCTGAAGCTTACTCTAATATAGGTAATACTTTCTTTGAAAAAAAGGAATTTAAAAAAGCTATATCATATTACGATAAAGCTGCAAAACTTAATCCTTATCAGGCAGAACCATTTTATAATTATGGAAATGCTTTAATGGAAGTCGAAGACTTTAAAAAGGCCATTTTGTTTTATCAGAAGGCTATTAAAATTAATCCTAATTTTTATTTAGCACATAACAATCTCGCAAATATCTATGCAATTCAAGGAAATTTAATTAAGGCTATTGAATATTTCAAGAGGACTTTAAATATTAATAATGCGCATCATTCTGCGAGACATAATCTTGGGATGGTTCAATTGTTATGTAGGGATTATAAAGAGGGTCTGCTCAATTTTGAATTTAGACATAATAAATTAAAAGGAAATTCCCTCCACGCTAAACCTAAAATAAAAAGGTGGAATGGTGAAGAGATAAAAATAGGAGAAAAATTACTAGTTATATCTGAACAGGGCTTAGGAGATACTATTCAATTTATGAGATACATTCCAAAATTAAAACAAGAAAATATCGATGTTATATTTTGTGCTCAAGAAAAATTACATAACCTTATTAAATTCTCGGGAATTGATTCAAATCCTCTTAATACTGAACAAGCAAATAAAATTTCTGAAGGTAAATGGATACCATTACTATCTTTGCTTAAATATTTTAAAGTTAATTCTAAAGACCCAATTTGTTATGAGCCATATTTAAAAAAAAATAATAAAGATTTTCAAAAATGGAAAACTATTTTTTCAAAAGAAAAAAAACCAGTAATTGGTATTAACTGGCAAGGAAACCCATTAGCGGAAAAATCATTGCTGAAAGGTCGATCAATCCCCTTGGAAATGTTTTCTAAGATTATTGATAATAATGAAAATATTAAATTACTTTCTTTGCAAAAAGGATTTGGTTCTGAGCAGTTAGAAAAATGTACATTCATAGAGAAATTTGTAAATTTTCAATATGAAGTTAGTAAGATTTGGGACTTTCAAGAGACATTAGCAATAATAGATAATTGTGATCTTGTTATCACAACAGATTCTTTACTGGCTCACTTAGCAGGTTCTTTAGGTAAAGAAACTTGGTTATTATTGAAACATATACCAGATTGGAGATGGGGTTTAGATGGCGAAAAAACTGTTTGGTACCCCTCATTAAAATTATTTCGACAAAATGAGAAAAAAAGTTGGAAAGAAGTTATTGAAAGATTATCATTGGAGGTAAATAAAAAATTTACTAAAGATCTTGAGTATTGAAAAAACTTTTTATAATATCTTTGTTCCTATTTCTGTTGGGGAATTAATTGATAAATTAACTATATTAGAAATCAAGAAAAAATATATGAGTGGAGAAAAAATGAAGAATGTAAATAATGAATTTAAGTCATTAAAAGTTATTCTCCATAATGAAAAATTAGAGGTTGATCAAAATTTATATTTGAAGCTTAAAAAAATTAATTCAACCCTTTGGCAAATTGAAGATAAAATTAGAATTAAAGAATCTTTAAAAGAATTTGATGAGGATTTTATCGAATTAGCTAGATCAGTTTATAAAGTAAATGATGAAAGATCACTAATTAAAAGAGAAATTAATCAAAAATATAATTCTGGAATAGTCGAAGAAAAGTCCTATAAAAAATATTAATGTTCTTAAAAAGAAAATAGACGGCCTTTGTTTTTAAAAAGAAAATTAAATATTGTTAGATCTTATGGGTATTTTATTTCTAAGTTAAATTGATATTTGTAGTTTTTTGGGAGTATGATTATTAGGTTTAATTTGGCGAATCGAAGATTTATCTAAATGAGGTCAGTTTTTTTTATATTAATATTAAGTCAATTAATAAATTCTCTGGTTGTTATTGCAGAGAAAAAAAAAGACTATCGCGAATTAAATTCAATTAGATGGGAAAAAGTTCAAGGAAATAATTCAAATAATATAAAAAAGATTATCTGGAAATCTTATAAAGATGATGAAAGTTATTTTCAAAATGATGCTGATGTAAGACCTGAGATAAAGAAACTTAATGATTATAGAAATGAAAATAAAGATGAGGATATAGATATATTTCAGTTAACTCTCAATAAAAGAAATAGATTGCTTGATTATGGTGGGATCACTGTAAGCAATGCTTTAATTCCTAAGGCTGGGACTTCACAAATAAATTTAGATTATGATTCTGAAGGAAATTTGTTTGGATTTTATGGTTATTCTTTCTCAGATTTATTTCAATTAGAACTTAGTACTGGATCTTTTAATAATGTGAATTTAGTCGACAATAAATATTCAAGTTTTCAAAGTACATATTTAAGTAAGAACAATTTGAACTATAAAATTGGAGGTAAATTGTTAATTACTAATCCACAAAATAATGACCTTTTTTGGATAACATTGAGGACATCTTTAGGAAGTAACGATCAAATTAATCAAGGTTACCTAATCACCGAATTGATAAATACTTTTAGATTAAATGATAAAGTTGCTTTTAATTTTAGTCCAAAGTACTTTTATAGTAATATAAAAAGTTTTGGTGGGGTTGGAGTTTCAAGTTATATAAATTTATTAGATAATCTGCAGCTTATCCCAGAAATGAATATTTCACTTAATAGTGATTCAGATTTTGCCTCTTCATTAGGATTAAGATATTCTTTTAAATCAGGGAAATCAATTGATTTATATTATTCTAATTCAGCAGGAGTTCAGGATATTGGACAACTTCTTGAAGATAAAAAATATCGATTTGGTATTAGGTTAAATTTTTTATACTAAATAAATAAATAAATAATTAATCTATTTTCCCCAAAAAGGGTCTGTAGTAAAAGAAACTTCTAATGAGTCTTCTTTTCCCTTTTTAATATTAGTTATACAAGCTCTTATAGTTTCTCCATTGACATCTATTTCACATGCTCCACAACTTCCTGTTAAACATCCAGTCGGAATTTTCAGACCTACCTTATTTGCAATTGAAAACCAATCATCGCCTTCATAGGCATATATCTCAATGTTGTTTTGCCAGGTTATTTTAATTTTTGATTGTTTCAATTTAATAGTGATGAAATATTAAAGTGCTTATTAAATTCATTTGAAAGATTATCAAGAATAGATTCTCTTTTCATTTTATAAGATCTTGTTTTTTTATCTGACAATGGTAAATTTTTACTTTTTCTAATTAAATTCATGTAGTGATTTCTCCATTCGTCATTTTCAAAGATTCCATGAATATATGTACCTGCAATGGTACCTCCTTCACAATCCTCTTTAAACCACCCAAGATTCAAATCTTTAAAAATAGGCTTTACACTGAAGGTGTCTTGATTAAAATCTAATTCAGTCACTCCATTGTGAATTTCAAACCCATTGATTTCTGTTATATTTGGCCAAATTGATTCACAGTTAATTTGTCTTGTTATCTTATTTTCAAGAAAAATTGTTTTTAAAGGTAGTAATCCAATCCCTTCAATTGATTGATCTGTATTATCCTTTGACCCTTCTTTAAAAAATGGGTCTTCAAGAATTGTTCCTAACATCTGTAGACCTCCACAAATTCCAAAAATATTACCCTGATTATTCGAATAATCTTTTATATCTTTTGATAAACCAGACTTTTTAAGAAAGAATTGATCTTTAATAGTCTGTTTACTTCCAGGAAGAATAAGAAAATCAAATTTATTTAATTTTTGGGATTTCATTACCCACTCAACTAATATAGATTCTTCATTTTCTAATGGATCAAAATCTGAAAAGTTGCTAATAGATGGCAATTTTATAATGCCAACCTTTATTTCTGGTTTGGTTGTATATGATTTTCTTTCTAATAAATCTAAAGAATCTTCTGGAGGGAATTTATCATCTAACCAAGGAATTATTCCTAAAACAGGAATTTGAGTTTTATTTTCTATCCATTTTTTCCCTTCTTCAAATAATGCAAGATCCCCTCTAAATCTATTTATTAATATGCCCTTAATAAGTTTTTTTTCTTCAGGTTTCAGTAATTCAAGAGTACCTATTATTTGAGCAAATACACCTCCCCGTTCAATATCAGTAACCAAAATACAATTTGCGTCTAAATACTTTGCGATTCTTAAATTAGTAAGGTCCCTATGAATTAAGTTCATCTCTACTGGACTACCGGCTCCTTCGATTACTAAACGACAATTTGGGTTTCTCGAATAAATAAATTTTAAACTTTTTTTAATAACTTCCCATCCTGGAATAAACCAATCATTGTAATAATCTTTGGCTGTCGTAATACCTATACTTTCCCCTAAATGAATCACTTCACTCGTTGAATTCCCTTGTGGCTTTAATAGAATTGGATTCATCTCTGAAGAAGGAATAATCCCGCAAGCAAAAGCTTGAACTGCTTGTGAATATGCCATCTCGCCTCCATTCCAATCAACCCATGCATTATTACTCATATTTTGTCCCTTAAAAGGTATTGGTTTTTCGCCAAGATTTTTAAGTAGTCTGCAAATTGCTGTAACTGTTAATGATTTACCTGCTCCACTTGAAGTTCCCAAAACCATAATTGGTTTATTTTTAGGATTATAGTTTTCTGTAAATTCCATTCGTTATTGATATTAAATTTTTTTATTTAATAAACTGCAAGTTAAACTATAATTTATT
>QCUW01000047.1 GCA_003210695.1 Prochlorococcus sp. AG-679-P15
GGCTTACATAAAGATGGGAAGAGATTAACTCCTCAAAGACTTAAGGTTTTAAATTTATTTGAGAATATCGGAGCAGGTAATCATTTAAGTGCAGAAGAGGTTCATGAAAAATTAATAAAATCTAGTTCTAAAGTTTCCCTCGCAACAATATATAGAACTCTGAGACTTCTCGTTCAGATGGGTTTATTACATGAATTAGAACTTAGTGAAGGCGGTCATCGATATGAATTATTAAGTAATGAAACAGCAGATCATCATCATTTGATTTGTATTAGATGTGGAAGAACTGAAGAATTTGAAAGTGATGAAGTATTGAAGGCCGGTAAAGTCGCCGCTAAAGTTAATGGTTTTAAACTTATTGAATCTTCTTTAAATGTTAGAGCTATATGTCCTAATTGTATTTAGCAGAAACTAGGTTAAAGTTCCTCCGCAGCTTGATCCAGCCCCTGCTGTACAAGCAAAGCAATGTTCATTAACAGCTACTCCATAATTAAATTTAAATGATTTATTAATTAAATCAGAAAGTGTATTTGGTCCTTTATTTCCTTTTAAATTTATTTGTTGATTAAAGTCACAATCATAGATTTGCCCTTGCCAATTTACACTTATTGTTTTTTTACACATAAGGTTTTCTAAATTATTTTTATTAAAATTTTCTTTAAGTAATTTGTAATATGAATCAAGTTTGTTTTCTCTATTAAGAGAGTCTGCGTATCTATTAATTGGCATATTGGTTATTGTATAAAGATTATTAAATGAGATATTGTACTTTTCAAAAAGTATTCTTTTATAATCTGCTTCTAAGATTTCTTGTGATGGAGGAAGGATAGGATTTACGGGATTATAAACTAGATTTAATTGAAGTCCATCTTTTTGTTTCCCATATCCTAACTCATTAAGTATTTTTAAAGCATTAATACTTTTATCAAAGACTCCATAACCCCTTTGCAATTCTACATTATCCTTTTCATAGCATGGGAGTGATGCTGTTACTATTACGTTATTCTTAGCAAGAAACTGGGGCAAGTCTTCGAAACCATCTTCAAAGAAAATTGTTAAATTACATCTATCAATAATATCAATATTTTTATCACTTAAAGTCGTAATTAAATTTCTAAATTCAGGATGCATTTCTGGAGCCCCCCCAGTAATATCTAAAGTTTTAATTTTATATTTTTCTATTACTTTTGGAATGAGTGAAATTATTTCATTAGACATCTTTTCGGTACGTAATGGGCTTGAATTAACATGGCAATGTTTACAAGCCTGATTACATTTAAGGCCAATATTTATCTGGAGAGTTTCAATATATTCTTTCTTTATTAAAGGAAAACTATCTATCATGTTTTAAGTTTTTTATTCTCATTTTAAAAAAATTATTTAAGAATTAGGTTTTTAATTTTGCTCTTTTTTTTGCAAATGCAATAAACCAGTTTAAATATTCTTTGGGCCCATTCTGAAAAATAATATCAAACTTTAAGTTGTCTGCCTCATCGCTTATTCCTTTTAAACCAGATATTTTTGTAGAGGGTCTATAAACTTCTCCAGAACTACTGTCAACGAAAATTATTTTATTATTACTATCAAACTCTTTTCCTAGTAATTGTATTAATTCTAAGAATGATCGATCACTTCCTCCTCTCGAATAACTACTATTATTGGTATTTTTTTGTGATGTAACTGTGTCGCCAATCCCAATAATTGTTGGCATATCTTCCGATTTAATATATTTTTTGCAGAAATTTACTTTTTCTATTATCGATTTAGGAGAGTCTCTGAAATTAAAGTTTCTACCAAATGGAGCTTTTCCAGTATTGTCATAAATAAATTTATTTAATAAAAAGAGGACACCGGAGTCTTTTACTGCTCCTTTAAGAAGTAACTGTATATCGGTTGACCCAATATCGTTTTTACTAGAAAGTTTTATTATTTCATTTCCATCTTTGCTCCCTAGATTTGGTGATATGTGAAGAAAAAACGAGTTTTTAAGTCCTTGAGCTTTGGCTTTACAAATAATTTCATTCATCATATCTTCAAAGCTTTTTTGAATGATTTTTCTTTTTTCAGAATCATCTTTTACTAAATCGAAAAGGCTATTGAAATTTATTGTTGGAGAGAACCTTGTTTTACATATCGATTTTGAAGCATGAGAATTTATTTCTTCTTGACTGAGATTAGGAAAAATTTTCTTTACTATTTGTTCAAAGCTAGGACGCATTAAGTCAGGAACTTTGGCTAAGAAATTGACCTCTTCTTTTGATACTCCCGCATAACTTATATTCCCATTATTATCTTGATATTCGACCCCGCATGCAGCTAAACCTCTTAAATAAAGACCTTTTTCTTTTGGCTGATCAATACTTCTTAGGCTCCTTTCAACTATTCTGTTAACCCCTCTTGGACCTTCATGTTCTCCACAAGTTAAAACATAAAATTCTTTTTCTAAATTTTTAACGGCAAATATGAATTTTGATTCCAGTTTTCTAGTCATTGGGTCTTTTACCAATGGAATACATACTCCATCTATATCTTGAATAAATAAGATATTTTTTGAATTAATTATTATTTCTTCAAAATCTAAATTAATGGTTTTCATTTTCTATTATGAAAATTCCCTCTCTTTTGAATCCATAATAAAGCTTGAACTTGAAAATATAAAATTCAATATTTATATTAAAACGATTTGCGATGGCAATAAATTGGTTTAATGTATAAAAATGCTATTTATAGAAAATATTAAGATAATTTATGGATAAAAAGAACAAAATGAATAATAGTTTTTTTAGGCAGTTAAATAACGAAGAATCTTTTTATTCATTGTTAGAAGACATTGAAAGCTGCAAAGTGGGGTTCTATAGTGTTGGATTATATCCAGCATCATTAGCATATAACTGTGCAATGCATTCTGAGTCAAATAATATTCTTTTAGCTCCAAGACCTGGAAGAGATTTATTAGGTGCTTTTTCTAAAGATGTTCTATCCAATATGGAAGACAAAATAATAGAAAAAGTAGAAGGTATGGGAAATTACTTTTTTGAGGGTGAAAGTAAGACTAATACACTCGAAGATCTTCTTCTAAAATGTAAGATAGTTGTTCTCGCTTCAAATAGTAATCACATTCAAAATGATATTCGTTACGCCATAGAATTAAGAAAATCTTTAAATCGTGAAAATGTAGTTCTTGCATGCCTTGTTGGCTCGTTTTGTTTTGATGATGAAGATGAAAAACCATATATTTTATGTGATCAATATCCTGATCTAGCTTTCTTTACAGGCTTTCATCGTCATGGTGCATTACGAAACCCTAAAGATAGTTTTACCGCTAATTTTTGTCATCCTGACTCATTAACAGCTCTAATTGGTGCAAGAATTTTAAATCAATTATCTCCAAACATTCAAGTATCACCCGGAGTTCATAATATTGAATGCCAGTACATTAAGTCCATAAAAAATATTTCTTCAATATTCGCAGGTTTTGTTACTAACTTTCATTCAGAAAAGCCTGGAATGTTGCCCACAATCAATACTGTTCTATTAACTCAGTGCTTGGATCAAGCAGCTACTGTTTCTTTAAAAGTTAGAAAAGAAAATAAATTTCAAAACGTAAATTTTTCATTAAAAGAACTTGGATATGGTGAAGATATTATTATCGCTAAAGAAAATCTTGGGGACAAATATGTTGAATCAGCTGATTATACTTTTTCTCAACTAAATGCTGTTAAAGCTGATGTTTTAGGTAGCATGTCTTTGCCAATAGAGGGAAATCCAACAAGGAATTTTCAGGCAGGACAAGTTTTATCAGATATGCTTTTAAAACTTAAGAGATGTCCTAATGATATCGGTGAATTTATTAATTGGTGTGAAAAATTTAGTTTAGGTCAAGGAGGCCTTGAGGGCTTGAAATCTTTAATATACTGGCCCAAAATTTACAGGGAATTTAATATTAAAAATAATAATTGCTCGATGATTAACCTAATTTATTTATGCTTTAATGCAAAAGCTGAAGAAAAAAAAGATATTTATGAAGTATTAATTA
>QCUW01000048.1 GCA_003210695.1 Prochlorococcus sp. AG-679-P15
ACCAACAAAAGCTAATGTAAAGTCTCCGTGAGGATAATCTTTTCTTCTTATAAGAGTCATCCCTAAACTATTTACATAAAAATCAATAGATTTATTCAAATCACCAACTCTCAACATGGTATGTAAGATTCTCATTAAAAATTCTTTGCTATTAATTAATGATATTTCGTAAATTTTGTTTTTATGAAAATACGTTAAAATAATTATGTTAAAAGATAGATTTCAGTTGAATCAAATAATTCAAAGAGTTTTTTCAGTTGCTGTTTATACAGTGCCATTAAAAGCCTCTTTACCTTTTGGAAATTATTTATTTTATAAATTTTCATTTTTAAAAGTACTTTTATATTTCACTTTCCCCGTTGCAATAATTGAGAGGTCATTACCTTTTGGGGGATTATTATTTTTTTTAATATTGTTTTTAGGAGTTGTAAGGAACCCAAATGTCCCTTACTTCGTAAGATATAATGCTTGCCAAGCTTTACTCCTTGATATTGCTCTTATCATAATTACTTATCTCTTAAGTATTTTCCCTTTAGCTGAACTTGGTACAATAGCATTTGTTTTTACACTTTCTATTTTTCTTTTCGCAATTTTTCAGTGCATGAATGGAGTTGAACCTGAGATACCATTTATTAGTAAGTCTGCAAGAATGCAAATTTAAAAAAACTTATTAAGTTTTTTTACTGAGTTTATTAACAATCATTTAAAATTGATTCCCATCTATTCTGACTAGATTTTATAGCCTCAATTGGTGGTTCTGTTCCCGCCACCTTAAATGCTTTAATTAAAGATTTATTTGCCAATAATCCTAATCTTGCAGCTTCTCTTTGTCTTGAACATACATTCTTTCTAGAACCTTCTTTGAGATCAGTTTCTATCTCTTTGAGAATTTTGCTGGCTTGGTTTGACTTAGAATAAAAATCATTCATATAAACATCAAGTGGTGTTTCAGCAAATATTTGATTCGGTGATATTGATATAGTTAATAAAATAAAGAAAGAAGCAAATATCAGTTTTTTCATTATAAAATCTCAGAAAATTGTTTCTTTGATCTCTTCAACACTAAGTAAAAAGTAAGTACACTAAGTGTTCCTGATGGACCTATAAAAATGTGCCAAATTTGATTACCCGTTATCGCTAAATTTGTTCCAAAAAAAGTTGTAAAAATGATTCCAAAAATAGGGTATGCAATTAAGAGCCAATCTTTAAACATTCGTTGCCAATTTACTATCAAAAATATACTTATCATTACTTGAAAAAATAGAGCGACGGTTTTATCAATTAACAAGTAGGAGACTATTGAGCCAAAACATAAGAAAATATTTATTCCAATTAAAAATTTATTTTTAATAATGGATATTGTTAAGCTTGTTAAGCCTAATGCAAGAAAACTGTAAAAAAGCCAATTAAATAATGAAGAGTGATCTATATAAATCCAATCTGTTTTTGTATGATCAATCATCTCAAACATAGAGGCCAAACCTAGAAAAACAAAACTAAAGGGGATAAGAAAGTAGTGTTTTAAATTTTTGAATTTATTAATAGATTTAAATCCAAAAACAATTGGAAGAACTACTGCTTGTAAATGAGCCAAAAATAATAGAAAGAAAAACAAATTATTATAAATATTCTTAAGTTAGATTAAATTTTAATTTTAGGTGCTGGTTTGAATTATCTTAAAAAAGAAATATACCATTGCCCAACTATCACAATTAATATTGTAAGCACAAGAGGGAAAGCAGGATATCGTGTTTGAAAATTAGCAGGTGGCCATGGAGACCATGATATAAGCCTATCTTTGTTTCCTTTAGTAGATATAGTATTTTTTGTTTTGTTGGGATCAGAGTTTTTTGTAGCGAATCCTTTTTCCATAAGTCAAAACTAAAAATAAATACTAACAAGAACAAAAATAAAGAGTGTATTTAAGAAAAATAAAATCTATTTTAAGTTATTATTAATTTAAAAATTTTGTGGCATAAATATCAATTCTAACTATGACTCGGGCAAAATCTAATCTTAGATATCTGAATTCTTTTTTGTTTTTAATTTTAGGAATAATTTTAGGAGTTATAGCTATATGGCCAGGCTTGATTACTCAAACAGGTAGAAAATGTTTTTTAAAAATAATTCAAGATGGTAGTGATGGTAATGTATCTTTTGGAACTATTTTTTCTATAACTCCAAATTATCTTTTGAAAATACATAATGAGAAAAATAAATATAGAAAAATATTGTTAATCGGGGATTTTTGTTTTAGAAAAATCTAATTAGTTTGATTTAATAAAAAAACTTTTTGCTTCAACAAATTTATTTTGATAACTCATGATTATACGAAACTTGGTGGAATCTAGTGAAATTTGCCAAAAAATTAATAAGCAAAAAACTCCTTAAGGAGAAATATTTATAGAAGTCAGTTTTAATAAACGGAGGGGGTGGGATCAGCTTTTAGTCTAAATGACTAGCTATGAGAAGGGATGAGAACGATTTCTGAGTTCGACTTTCATTTCCCCTACCATTTCCCCTACCAAATAATTTCTATAAATTTGACGATATTGTGCTACTCATCTCCAAACTTTCTCTATCTTTATTTATAAATAACTTTTCTTGATTGGGTCAGATAATATTTCATAAGCATTATTTATTTCTTTAAACTTTTCTTCTGCATCATTATCATTTTGATTTAGATCAGGATGATATTTTTTTGCTAATTCCCAATATGCCCTTTTCAAATCAACCTGAGAGACATTTCTAGTAACACCTAGTATTTTATAACAATCTTTATTGGTAATTTTTTGTTCAAAATCAAATCTTGTCTCCTGATAATTTTGATATGCGCTTGGATCAAATTCAAAAGTAAAAGTTTTTGCATTAGCTTCTGCTTCTCTTGCTCTCTTTTCCCATTCTTTACGCCTCTTTTTAAGATATCTTTGCCATCGAGCCTCTGATTCTTTAGAGAACTGATCAAACCATTCAATGTAGTACCAGCTAGGATTACCTGTACAAATTAACTTCAAAAGATCTTTCTTTGTCTTCGCATAGCAAAATCTTCCTGTCCTTTTTGAACACATACTTACTTTCCAAATACTTTTAAAATCAGGACATTTTTTATATAAAATATGTTCAGTTGCTTCCCATTGATCCATATATCTTTCACTTCTCCCAAAATCTGTATCTGTATAAATTGATTTATCATTGTATTTATTTGATGGACCTGCACCTTGAAATAATTGGAGAGTAAATATTTTTGTATTATCTAAAAGGACGGCATAACCAGGATCCATTGGATTTACCCTCAACTCATCATAATTCATAAAATATTGTGGGGGTTCAGTAGCTTCTTGTCCCCAAAAAGTTCTTGCGGAAATCGACTTTATTACTGTTACAGGTTTATATATAACAACTTTATTTTTCTTATTTAGTTTTAGAGCTTTACTTCTTTTTTTATTTTTTAAATTTATACTTTTTTTAGCTTCAATTTTCTTTACCTGATTAATTGGTGATTTTTGTTTATCACTTATTTCGTTGGGAGATAATTTTTGTCTTGTTTTAATCTTTTTAGTATTAGTTTTTCTAATTAATTTTTTCTTTCGAAATTTAATCTTTTTTTTTCTATATGATTTGAAAAATACCGAATCTATTAATGCCCAAGTAAAATATGCTCCAGCTAAAAAAATAGAAAATATTATAAAATACATATTTAATTAAGTAGTGCAAGTAGTAAGCGTTTCATATTTTATTCTTGCTCTAAGGCTTTAAAAAAATTATCCCATACTTGTTTTTGTTTCTTGTAATAATCTTTTGACCATTTATTGTATTTAGCTTTTGATAGATTCTTGTCTTTTAATTTAGTTCTAATGCAATTAGTTTCAACTTCTGCTGATTTATCTGGGGAATCAAAAATCCTAAATGTCTTACAACTTAAAGCTATATTGAGAAAAGTTTTATCTAAATCATTTGTTTGTGCGA
>QCUW01000049.1 GCA_003210695.1 Prochlorococcus sp. AG-679-P15
TCACAAAGGTATTCAACATTTCACAATTGGGCAAAGAAAAGGTTTGGGTATAGCCTGGCCAGAGCCTTTATACGTAGAAAGTTTAGATAGACAAAAAAATATAGTTTATGTTGCGAATAAAAATGACCTTTTCAAAAGAGAGGCCATAATAAATCAAGTTAACTGGGTCTCAATTGAAGAGCCTTTAAAAGAAATAGAAATAGAAGCGCAAATAAGATACAGAAGTGAACCAGTAAAAGGAATTTTAGTTCCTTTAAAAAATCAAGATAATAAAACTAAAACATTTAAATTAATTTTTGAAGAGAACCAAAGCTCTGTCACTCCTGGTCAAGCAGCAGTTTTTTATAAGGATGAAATTTTATTAGGAGGCGGAATAATTAGTGAATTTTCCAAAAAATAAATTTAACGCACCTAAAGAAATAAATAGAAATACTAAAGGTCGTTCTCCATACTTTGTATAGAAAGTTTTTTCAGTAGAAAAATTAGGCTTTACAATATCATTTTGCTCAGTATTAGTTTCAAAGAGTTTAATTACTTTTCCATCATCACTTATTAATCCTGAAGGACCAGTATTAGAGACAAACACATTATCTTTTTTATTTTCTATACTTCTTATCCTGGCCAAAGATAAGAATTGATTATGAAGCTTTGGTGGATAAGGATCTAAGTTAGCTGCTGAAATTATAAGTTCTGCGCCACTATTAATAGCTTTTCTTATTTTAAATCCATCACTAATTTCGTAGCAAATTGCAATTGCGATTGGCGGAGTACCTTTCCATTCAAAAAAACGTGAATTTAATCCTGGTTGAATACCTCCTACTGAAGAAAGTCCTTTTGAGAAGAAATTTAAGAATCCTGGAATTTCCTCACCTAAAGGGACAAGTCTACTTTTGTCAATAAAGGTTGAATAAGTTTTATCTCCGATTTGATATCCAAGCAAAGAGCTTCTTAACCCATTTTTATGGTTTCTAAAGCCTCCTGCCAACATCCTTATCTTGCTTTTAAAAGCTAAATTGAAATTATTATTCAAAGTACCCTCAGGAGTAATGAGGAGTTTTGCTTTTTTTGATACGGCAATATTTTGAGCATTAATTAACTTATCATTTATAAATTGACTATTAAAATTCATTTTTTCTCTAGTTGGCATATTAGGTTGCCATAAAGCTACTGGATAGTCTTTATTTCTATTAATTGGGCTTGTTAAACTCCCAAGGAAATGTAAGGTAAAAATCATCAAAACCCCAAAAAGGAATGTTTTCTTTAAATGATATTTTCCTTCCCATTTCGTATAAATTAGGTATATCCAAAACCCTATAACTAATAGCACTGCAGACAATCCAGTTGAGCCAATCCATCTTGTTAAACCCGCAAGATACATATCTCCAGGAACTACTCCTTCGCCCAAACCTATCCAAAAAAGAGGCGTTTGAGAAAGAATAAATTCACCTATACCCCAAGCAAGAGATAACAATAAAACTTTTATAGTTAATGGTAAAAATTTCATTTTAGAAATATCTTTTTTGATAAGAATTCTTCTACCTAAAAGACCCCATAAATAAACCAGTACCCCTCCTATGAAAGAACAACCTAATAATATTGAAATGGAAATAATTAAACTTGATATCCACGAGATACCAAGCCATGTCAAAGGGTGAAGTTCATAAAGCCAAGAATGACTTACCAAAATAAAGAAAAATCCCCAAAGAAAGTTTGATATTCTCATATCGCTTCTACTCCATAAAATAAATAAGGATATCGGCATAAAAAATAACCACAAATGAGTTGAAGTAGCAATACCTCCTAAGACTCCACCCAAGCATGGATAAAAAAACTTATTAAACTTTTTATTTTGAGTATTAATCAACAATATAAAATTTCTAAATTAATTGTTTAAAAACATATATTATTGTACCTTTTTCTGTAGAATTAGATTTAGAAATTTTTTAAATTTAAGTGAAAGAAGTTTTAATTAGTTTTACTGTCTTTTTATTTTGCGTTTCCTTAACTCTTTTTAGTCAATTTAATTCCCCTCAAATTGTTAATGCCGTTGAATCAAAAACTGAAATCATAAATGAAACACCTAAGATAAAAACATCTAATGTTTCAAATTCCAATATATTTGAATTAGATCCCTCAGATCCAAACCCAATACTTTTCGCCATGGCAGAAGACACACAAGAAGATAGCAACTCTAGAACTACAGAAAGTGGTTTAATTATTTTAGATATTGTCAATGGAGAGGGAGATGAAGCTAAATCTGGACAAACAGTTACTGTTAACTATACTGGCACTCTAGAAGACGGGACCCAATTCGATACCAGTATTGGTAGGGCTCCATTTAGTTTTCCATTAGGTGCAGGGAGAGTTATTAAAGGCTGGGATGAAGGAGTAGCAGGTATGAAAATTGGAGGAAAAAGAAAATTAACAATCCCTCCTGAGCTAGGCTATGGTTCAAGAGGTGCAGGAAATGTAATTCCTGCAAATGCAACTTTAATTTTTGAAGTCGAATTATTAAAAGTCAATTAAAATAAGAAATAATATTTAAAACTTTTCAATTTAGTTAATCTACAAGTAAGATATAGTCAAATAAAAAAAAACGAATGTTAAGTAAATTCATCGAAACCCTTTTAAATAAAAACTCAAAAATAGAAGTTCATGCTCATTGTGACGGCCCATGTGGTGTTTACGATCCTGCTTCCACAAGAGTTGCTGCTGAAGCAGTATTAGCAATGACAAAGAAACTTATTGCTCTTACACCTCCTTCAAGCACTAACTCAGAGGAATGGACTGCTTACAGTAATACTTTTGCTAGATTTGTAGCAGTTAAAGAAGAACAGGCTAAAGAAACTAAGAAAGAAATCCTAATATTATGGACAGATTATTTTAAACCAGTGCACTTAGAAACTTATCCAGATCTACATGAAATAATTTGGAAAGCCGCAAAACTATGTAGTGCATGTAAGGTGAGTGTTGATTTAGCTCAAGCAGAGGAATTAATGAATTATGTTGAAAAAATACATAACATTTTCTGGGCATCAAAAGGAAGAAACGATGCTTTTGTAAAAGCAAGCTAATTAAATTATTTTAAAAAATTTTTACGATTTAATTTTATTTATTTTTGGATTAAGAAAAACCGCAATCGTTTGTGGAGAATCAATGCTGCCTACTTTAAAAGAGAATGAATTAGTTTTTTTTAAAAAATATATTAAAAACAAATCACTTTTGAAAGTTGGTCAAATAATAATTTTCTATCATCCTCTTAAAAATATTAAGTTAATTAAAAGAGTAAAAAATGTAGACAAAAATAGTATTGAAGTATTTGGGGACAATATTGAATACAGTGATGACAGCAATAAGTTTGGATTAATTAGTAATGAAAAAGTAATTGGAATAGTTACTTCTAAATTAATATCTCTGAAATTAAAAAATCCTCTAAGTCAAAAAAATAGCAGTACTTTTCTCGACCCAAAATAAGCCCATAGCAAAAGATAATCCTCCAGCAAAAGCTATAAACCTTCTAATAGATTTTTGACCTGCTTTAAAAGTTGTTATTGATATCAGGCAAGTAAATAAAATCATACTAACTAAAGAACCAATCAAATATGAAATTAAATATGCAAATGCATTAGGAAGAGGTAAAGCTAATGCTGGAAGAACTGCTAGAAAATGAGAACCACCTGCTAAGCCATGAAGTAGTCCTAAACCTGTCAATGCATGAAAATGTTTATTATGTTTTTTTTGAACTTTACTATGAAAATGTAAATGATGATGAGCTAATCCATCATGTTGATGAAAATGAGAGTGAACATTTAATTGTAAAGAACTTTTTATAGCTAATACTCCAACTATAAGAAGAGAGATTCCGACTAAAAATTCAGCAAAGTTTGAGAATTTGTCTAAAGGGGTAATATC
>QCUW01000050.1 GCA_003210695.1 Prochlorococcus sp. AG-679-P15
TGTTGGTTTTTTAGCAGCTTTATTTGGCGGCACCCCCGCACAAGTAAGCGGACCGACTGGTCCAATGAGTGTAACAGTAGCAGGCGTTGTGGCAGGTTTAGCAGCAGTTGGCGTACCAAGAGATCTTTCAGCAGGTCAAATTTTACCTCTGGTAATGGCAGCTGTCGTAATTGGTGGCTTATTGCAAATTTTGTTTGGAATTTTGAAGCTTGGTAAGTATATAACTCTTGTCCCATATTCAGTTGTTTCAGGATTCATGTCAGGGATAGGAGTAATAATAATTGCACTTCAAATTGGGCCATTATTAGGTATCAGTACTCGAGGAGGTGTAGTCGAGTCTTTATCAACCGTTTTTTCAAATTTTCAACCTAATGGAGCCGCTATTGGAGTAGCAATAATGACTTTAGGGATTGTTTTTCTTACCCCTAGAAAAATCAGTCAATGGGTACCCTCACCTCTTTTAGCTTTATTAATAGTAACCCCAATATCAATATTAATTTTTGGTGATGGTGCAATAGACAGAATTGGTGAGATTCCAAGAGGAGTTCCATCTTTAAATTTACCAAGTTTTAATCAATACTTTCCTATAATTTTCAAAGCAGGTTTAGTACTTGCAGTTCTTGGAGCGATTGACTCTTTACTGACATCTTTAGTAGCAGATAATATTTCGCAAACAAAGCATAATTCAGATAGAGAATTAATTGGACAAGGAATTGGGAATGCCATAGCCGGACTATTTTCAGGATTACCTGGTGCAGGAGCGACAATGAGAACTGTTATAAATGTAAAATCTGGAGGCTCTACACCCATCTCAGGGATGGTTCACTCTATTGTTCTTTTAATAGTTTTAGTTGGTGCAGGGCCATTAGCAGAGCAAATACCAACTGCTCTTTTAGCTGGGATTCTTATAAAAGTAGGCTTGGATATTATTGACTGGGGATTCTTGAGAAGAGCTCACAAATTATCGTTAAAAACAGCGGTAGTTATGTATGGCGTACTATTAATGACAGTTTTTTGGGATTTGATATGGGCAGTATTAGTTGGAGTATTTATAGCAAATATGCTTACTATCGATTCAATTACTGAAACTCAGTTAGAAGGGATGGATCAAGACAATCCTTTTTCTAATGAGGATCAGGATAGTAAAAACCTTTTACCTGCTGATGAAAAAGCTCTTCTTGATAGATGTTCTGGAGAAGTGATGTTATTTAGATTAAAAGGGCCACTAAGTTTTGGAGCGGCTAAAGGTATTTCCGAGAGAATGATGTTAGTAAGAAATTATAAAATTTTAATTTTAGATATTACTGATGTCCCTAGACTTGGAGTCACAGCAACACTTGCAATTGAAGACATGATGCAAGAAGCTAAAAATAATTCTAGAAAAGCATTTGTAGCTGGTGCTAATGAAAAAGTTAAAGAAAGATTATCTAAATTTGGCGTTGATGGCATCATTGAGACAAGGAAAGAAGCTTTAGAAGCTGCTTTAACTGAATTAGCCTAATAATTTATGGAAATTAACCCCATACTACAAAATGTATTAGCCCCACCTGTACTGTTTTTTTTAATTGGAGCAATTTCTATATTTTTTAAATCTGACTTAGAAATACCTGCTCCTTTACCAAAACTTTTTTCCTTATATTTACTTTTGGCAATTGGTTTTAAGGGCGGAATTGAAATTCAAAAAAGCGGTTTTACTGATCAAGTTGTGCCAACATTAGGTGCAGCAATACTGATGTCGCTAATAATTCCACTTATCGGATTCTTAATCTTAAGGTACAAGTTTGATATTTTTAACTCGGCAGCTATTGCCGCAGCATATGGATCTATTAGTGCTGTAACTTTTATCTCAGCAGAAAGTTTCTTAGAGAGTCAAAGTATCGATTTTGATGGATTCATGGTCGGAGCTTTAGCTTTAATGGAATCTCCGGCAATCATTGTAGGATTATTACTAGTAAAATTTGCTGGTCCTAAAAATAGACCTAATTCAAGAAAAATGCATCTTAGCGCAATATTGCATGAGTCTCTTTTAAATGGCTCAGTTTATTTATTACTATCAAGTTTAGTTGTCGGTTTTCTTACTGCTTTCAGTAATCCTTCAGCCATTTCAAAAATGGAACCTTTTACTGGTCAATTATTTTATGGGGCAGAATGTTTTTTCCTATTAGACATGGGAATAGTTGCAGCTCAACGATTACCAAGGTTGAAGAATGCGGGGACATATTTAATTGGATTTGCAATCTTCATGCCATTATTTAATGCTCTATTAGGTGTTTTGGTTGCAAGATTTTTATCTCTAGGACCTGGAAATGCACTTCTATTTGTGGTTTTATGTGCGAGTGCCTCGTATTTAGCTGTGCCGGCAGCAATGAGGATGACGGTCCCAGAAGCACGATCAAGTTACTACATATCTACAACATTAGGTTTGACTTTTCCGTTCAATATAGTGATAGGCATTCCAATTTATATGAGTTTAGTAAATAAAGTTATCCCACTTTCCCCTTTGTAAAAATGAAAAGATTAGATTTAATTTTTAGTGAAAGAGAGCTTGATGCAATTATCAATACATTAGAAAAAGCTAATGTTCCAGGATATACAGTAATGAAACATGCAACTGGTAGAGGTCCAGAAAGGGTTGTTACTGAAGATATGGAATTTACTGGCTTAGGATCAAATGCGCATGTGATAGTTTTCTGTGAGCAAGAATTAATTGATCAAATGCGTGATAATATCAAGTCTGATCTAAGTTATTACGGTGGAGTGGCCTACATCTCAGAAGCAACACCTTTATAAAATTGTTTACCTCATCAAGTCTCTAAGAGTGTATCCAATCTACTCTTATATTTTTTCTACTATTTAAATATCGGTCTATAGACATAGCCGCAATACATCCATCTGATGCAGCTACAACAGCTTGCTTGAAAGGTGTATTTCTTATGTCGCCAATAGCCCATACACCATCAGAATTTGTAGACATAAAATCATCAACAATTACTCCACCATCCTCCTTTAAAGCAATTTGATCGCCTAAAAAATCAGTAATTGGCTTCGAACCACTCATATAAACAAAAACTCCATCTAAATCAAGATTGATTGGTCCTTCTTCTTGTTTATTCTTTACAACAACTCCATTAACTCCCATATCATTTCCTAATATTTCTAATAATCTCGTTCTACTCCAATGTTTAATATTAGAGCTATCCATCAATTCCATAGCTTCCTCATTATCTGGCTTCGGATCACTTGATGTAATCCAATGTACAGTTGAAGCAAATTTAGTAAGAACAGTAGCTTCCTCAATTGCCTCTTTATTAGCTCCAACAACTGCTACTTCTCTATTTTTGTAAAAAGCACCATCACAGGTAGCACAATAGCTAACACCTTTTCCTAAGAAATCTGCTTCTCCTTTAAAAGAAGCAGGTCGACCCATAGCTCCACTTGCAAGCACGAGCGCTTTAGCTTTAAAAGTTCCTTCAGGTGTATAAACAGTCTTCCAATCTTCTGATATATCAACACCAAAAACTTGTGCTCTTCTATAGTCAGTTCCATATTGAACAGCTTGTTCTCTCATTAATGTAAGCAATTTTTCGCCACTAATATCTACAGGTACTCCTGGATAATTTGCAATCTGATGAGTTATTGCTAAAGCTCCAACAGATGGGTTTTTATCTATTATGACAGTCTTTAAGTTAGAACGAGATGTGTATAACGCACAGGTACAACCAGCTGGGCCACCGCCAATAATAGCAACATCTGTCTCAAAA
>QCUW01000051.1 GCA_003210695.1 Prochlorococcus sp. AG-679-P15
CAGATTTTGTAATCTCAACTCTTTGAGCATTATCAATAGATTGATCTGAGGAAAGCACAATCGCAAAACGATCTAAGACATGATCTCTTAAAGCACCTTCTTCAGGATTGTAAGTTGCTATTAAAAGGGACTTACACGGATGAGAAAGGCTTAAACCATCTCTTTCAATATTATTTTTCTCTCTTCCTGTAGCTTCAAGAATTAAATTTACAATACCATCATCCAATAAATTTATATCGTCTACATAAAGAACACCTCTATGAGCCTCTGCCAAAATTCCAGGCTGAAAAATTTGTTCCCCCGTATTTAATGAGGCAGCAACGTCGATTGATCCAACAAGTCTATCTTCAGTTATGCCAATGGGAACTTGAATAAATGGTGCCTCACTTATTTTTTTTGGAATTTCTTCAACTTGATTCAAATAATCACTCCCAATTGACTCCTCTAACAATTTATTAGTAATAATATCCCATTCTTCTGGATTATCTGGATCTAGGTTCCCACCAATAGGTCTTAATGAAGTATTACTATTTTTCTTAGTTAGCTTTTCCAGTATTGATTCATTATCTAATACCTCTATAGGCGGGAGTAAAGTATGCAACCCCCTTGCTAAAACTGACTTGCCAGTACCTCTTCCGCCAGCGATAATCACTCCTCCTAAACTGGGATCAACTGCTGCCAAAAGCAAAGATAATTTCAATAAGCTATGACCTGTAATTGCCGCCAAAGGGAAAGCTCTAAAAGAATCCTTTGACTTCATTAAATCTTTTATTTCTCCTTTTTCTTTTAACTCGGGGTTCAAAATCACTTTAAAAATGCCTGATATAGAATTTATCCAATAACTTTGTTTTTTGTAGTGGAATTATCAAATCTTAATATCAAAAATGGACTATGTATATCCCTCGGAGCAAATATTGATAGTAAATTCGGAAGCCCTCTTGAGTCACTTTTTATTTGCAAGCCAAAAATAGAAGAAATAATAAATAAGTGGGGAGATCATTCCAATAAAAACAAAGAAGATAAAAGAAAATTTCATGCAAACTTTTTTTGGTCTTCAATTTATGAGACATTACCTCATGGAGTTGAAAATGAGCAGCCAAATTATTTAAATACTCTATTGCTTATAAAAAGTAATTCTTTTCCAAAACCATCAAATAAAGAGGCGAAATTACTTTTAAAAGAGTTAAAAAAGTTAGAGAAATTTTTCGGACGAGAAAAGACGCCAAAGGGTAAGAAATGGCTATCAAGATGTATCGATTTAGATATTCTCTGGTGGGAAGATTTTCGTACGGTTGATGAGGAATTAACATTACCTCATCCAAGATTCATGAATCGAAATTTCGTTATTACTCCACTATCTGAGATCTTAAGTAGAAGCCAAAAAATCAAAAAGTTTGATAACCCAAAATGGTCTATTACCTAATTTACAAAACCAAAAAATAACTGTTAGGCTATTTTTATTTAAAAATTATGGGCAAAAAAAATCTTATAAAAAGAGCCATTTTTAAAGAAAAAATATCTGAGTTAAAATCTAAAAAATTTAGTTTCGAAATAAATAGAATTGAGCTTCCAAATGGACATGAAGGTGAATATGGATACATTAAACACCCTGGAGCTGCCCTAGCTGTACCTATTACAAAAGAGAATAAAGTTATTATTATTCGCCAATATAGATTTGCAGTTTCGAGGTATTTATTAGAATTTCCAGCAGGTACATTAGAAATAGGCGAAACACCTATTAATTCAATTAAAAGAGAAATACAAGAAGAGACTGGATTTAGTGCAAACAAATGGGATGAACTAGGAACTCTTGTCCCTGCTCCTGGTTATGCAGATGAAGAAATTTATTTATTTTTAGCGCGTGATTTGAGCAAACTAAATTCCGAGGTTAAAGGAGATTTAGATGAAGATATAGAAGTACTAATTTTAGATCCCGACGAAATAGATAATCTTATTTCTAGTGGGGATGAAATTCTTGACGCAAAAACTGTAACAGCTTGGTTCAGAGCTAAACAATTTTTAGATAAATTATGAATAACCCTAGAATACTTTTCTGGCATAGAAAGGATTTAAGAATATTTGATAATCAAGCTTTAATCAAGGCATTTTCATTATCAAATGCTATTACTTCAACTTATATATTAGATAAAAATTATTCGCACGATTTTAATGCAAATTCAAGAGCTTGGTTTCTAGGAAATTCGCTTCAAGAATTAGGAAATAATTGGGAAAAAATGGGTAGTAGACTAGTTATAGAGGAAGGAGATCCGGTATTAATAATCCCTCAATTAGCAAAGGCAATAGATGCTAAATTTGTTTTTTGGAATAAAACAATTGAACCTTATGAGATTAATCGAGATTTACAAATTAAACAAAATTTAGAAGAAAAAAATATTCAATTTTTTGAATCTTGGGATCACTTATTAATAGAACCTTCAAAAATATTTTCAGGAAATAATAGACCTTATTCTGTTTATGGACCTTTTTATAAAAACCTTAAATCAAAAATGAATTTATTAGGTTCATATGATCAAGATAAAGTTATTTTCCAGTTTAAAGATATAGATAATAAAACCAAAGGAAATAAGACAATAAATTCATCTGATTCGGTTCTAAAAAAATTTCTCAAAAATATCAAATTTTCTGGTTCGAATATTTGTCCATGTAGACCTGGTGAGAATGCTGCAGAAACATTATTAGAAAACTTCATTAACGAAAAAAAAATATATTCTTATAATTCTGCGAGAGATTTACCCTCCCATAATGGAACTTCTTTTTTAAGTGCATCTCTCAGATTTGGGACCATCAGCATTAGAAAAGTTTGGAATGCCACATTAAATTTAAATTCAGATTTTGAAAGTCATGAAAATTCTTTATCAATTGAAACTTGGCAAAAAGAACTTGTTTGGCGTGAATTTTATCAACATTGCTTATTCCATTTCCCAGAGCTAGAGAAAGGTCCATATAGAGAAAAATGGGATCAATTTCCTTGGCAAAACAATAATGAATGGTTTCAGCATTGGAGCAACGGCGAGACTGGTGTACCTATAGTTGATGCTGCAATGCGTCAACTAAATAGTACTGGCTGGATGCATAATAGATGTCGAATGATAGT
>QCUW01000052.1 GCA_003210695.1 Prochlorococcus sp. AG-679-P15
CCAACTCTCGTAGTGTATGCCTTTGCTACTCCTATTACTCTGTCTATAAGAGTTGGCCCAACTCCAGCACCAATACAAGCTCCTCCTGAGATGGGATTCGATGAGGTTACATAAGGATATGTTCCATGATCTAAATCAAGTAATGTTCCCTGTGCGCCTTCAAATAGAATATTTTTTTTGTTTTTTGCGGCCGAGTGAATAGTCCTTGTACAGTCAACGACATTCTTTGATAGCCTGATTCCATAATTAAGGTATTCTTGAATTATTTCATCTTTACAAAGAGGTTTAATTCCATATATCTTTTCTAGAAGTCCATTTTTTTCTTTAAGTGGGATATCTATAACATCTCTTAATCTATCCTCATTAAGTAAATCTCTTATTCTGATACCATTTCTTTGTGATTTGTCGGCATATGTTGGACCGATACCTCTTCCTGTTGTCCCTATTTTATTTAAACCTCTATCAGCTTCCATTGCCTCATCTAATAAACGATGATAGGGCATGGTTACATGTGATGTTGATGATATTTTTAATCCTGAAAAATCTATTCCATTTTCAATTAACATATCTATTTCTTTAAGCAATATCTTTGGATCTACCACTGTTCCTGATCCAATTAAACAGGTAGTGTCTTTATAAAGTATTCCAGATGGAATTAAATGTAATTTTAAAACCTTATCATCAACAACAATAGTGTGCCCTGCATTTACACCTCCTTGATAACGTACAACAACATCTGCCGAACGACTTAATAAATCGGTTATTTTACCTTTTCCTTCGTCACCCCATTGGGCTCCGATTACAACAACATTAGCCAATTTTAAAAAAGCATTATTTTTATACGAATTTATTATATAGTCAAAATTCTTGGATAACTTTTAAAAAGTAAATCATTTGTATTAACTTTCTCTGAGAACCATTTTTTCAGCGAGAGAAAATTCTTTAGTTAAACGCTCTTTCAGTTTATCTGGGAGAGGTCTAGATGCAAAGTTTTTGTAATGACCTGCCATAGCATTCAAAGCTGTTTGCATTGTTGTAAATGATTGAGTTTTATTAACCATCCCTCTATTTCTATATCTAGAAATATAGTCAGTTATAAGAGCAAGTGATTCATTTCTAACCTCATCCTTATCAGGAGAATCTTTTGGAGTATCAACGGCTATCTGTAAAGTTTTAACAACTGATATTGTATCTTTAGCATAATCACCTGTCATAGAAGTCTTTGCTGCATATGAGGGAGAATTAAATAATGTAAAAGATATAGATAAACAAATGATTAAAGATAAAGCTTTTGTAAAAAATCTAGAAAATAATTCAGGCATCTCTTTAACTAACATAATTTGACTCCGAAAAAATTTTTAACTTTAAGAATTTTTATTGTACATTACTTTTGATTCAGAAATAAATTTTTCTAATAAATTCTTTGATGCAACCTTAATTTTACTTTTGCTGGATCTACAGAAGAATTCAACTTCTTTATTTATGGAATCTCTCCCAATAATTATTTGAAAGGGAATTCCAATCAAATCTGCATCTTTAAATTTAACTCCTGCTCTATCATCTCGGTCGTCTAGAAGTACGTCGATGTTTCTACTTTTAAAGTCTTTATAAATCTCTTCAGTAAGTTTTTTTTGATTTGGATCTTTCAAATTAGTTGGAATAATTAAAATCTCAAATGGAGAAATTTGAATTGGCCAAGAAATTCCATTCTCATCATGATGTTGTTCAATCGCTGCTTGGGCTATTCTTGTTACGCCAATGCCATAGCAACCCATCCATAAATTTTTCAATTGACCATCGTTGTCAGAGAATTTTGCATTCAATTTCTCACTGTATTTTTGGCCTAATTGAAAAATATGTCCAATTTCAATACCTCTTTTTTCTTTTAACTCTTCATTATTTTTAAGGCTTATGCGATCTCCTTTTTTTGCATTCCTAATATCAGATATTAGGAATTGTTTATTAATAAATGAAAATGTTTGGAATACTTTGTGAAAATTAAGTTTATTGCCACCACTTACAAAACTTGAAAGGCTACTAGCAGAGTGGTCAGCTATTCTTATCCAACTTTTATCCCAATTGGAATTATTGTTTATTGTTTCATCACTTAAGTCCGGTCCAATATAACCTAATGGAAAATTAGTTAGATTTTTTTCAATCAGTGCATTATCTTCAACTATTTTGAGGTGAATCAAGTTTGAATTAAATTTTTTGTTGATAAAATTAAAAAGTTTAACTTCATTTATATGCTGATCTCCTCTAATACATGTGAGGATTGGGGCTTCAGATTTATTTTCAAATTTTGCAACGAATATTACTACTTTAACTATTTGACTTGGATCTAAATTATTTTTTTGACATATATCAACTATTGATTTTTGATTAGGTGTTTCTAAATATTCATCTTCATAATCTTCAAAAGGAATTGCTTTTGAAGGGATAGAAACAGCTTTTTCAATATTAGCTGCATATGAACCGCTCTCAGTAAATAAAATAGAATCTTCCCCTGAATCAGCAGTTACCATAAACTCTTTTGATGCGGCTCCACCAATAGCCCCACTATCGGCGTCTACTCCGACAGCATCTAATCCACAATTTTTAAAAATATTTTCATAGGCTTTTCCCATCTTTTCATAAAAAGATGACAAATCTTCTTTTGAAGAGTGAAAAGAATAAGCATCTTTCATTATAAATTCCCTACTTCTCATTAACCCAAATCTTGGTCTTATCTCATCTCTAAATTTTGTTTGTATTTGGTAAAAACATAAAGGGAGCTGTTTATATGAATTAATAATTTCCGATGCGATTTTTGTAATTACTTCTTCATGTGTTGGTGCCAAGCCAAATTCTTTCCCTTGCCTATCCTTAAGATTAAACATTATACCTTCACCAGCGGTGTAACCTTCCCATCTTTCACTTCTTTTCCATAAATCGGCTGGGTGGAGTTGGGGTAAAAGTAATTTTGAACAGTCAATTTTGTTAAGTTCTTTTTCAATTATGGTGGATATTTTTTCAATTACTCTAAGCATTATGGGCATATATGCATAAATTC
>QCUW01000053.1 GCA_003210695.1 Prochlorococcus sp. AG-679-P15
CTTTAAAAATTCCCTTTATTTTCACAGGCCATTCCTTAGGAAGAGAGAAAAAAAGAAAACTACTTGAGGCTGGTTTAAAAATTAATCAAATTGAAAAGCTGTACTGTATTAGCAAAAGAATAAACGCAGAAGAAGAGGCTTTAAAATATGCAGATGTTGTTGTGACAAGTACTAAACAAGAATCTGTATATCAATATTCCCAATATAATTCTTTTTCACCTGAAAAATCAAAAGTTATCGCCCCTGGAGTTAATCACACTAAATTTCATCATATTCATTCAACAACGGAGACTTCTGAAATTGATAATATGATGATTCCTTTTTTAAAAGACTTGAGAAAACCTCCTATTTTGGCTATTTCTAGAGCAGTAAGAAGAAAAAATATCCCTTCTTTAGTTGAAGCATATGGACGATCAGAAAAATTAAAAAGAAAAACTAACTTGATTTTAGTTTTAGGTTGTAGAGACAATACATCAAAACTTGATTCCCAACAAAGAGATGTTTTTCAAAAGATTTTTGAAATGATAGATAAATACAATTTATATGGAAAAGTAGCTTATCCAAAAAAACATTCTTCAGCAAATATTCCTTCCTTATATAGATGGGCTGCTAGTAGAGGAGGAATTTTTGTTAATCCTGCCTTAACAGAACCTTTTGGCTTAACGTTGCTCGAAGCCTCTTCATGCGGTTTACCGATTATTGCTACAGATGATGGAGGCCCTAAAGAAATTCATGCAAAATGTGAAAATGGCTTATTAGTTGATGTAACTGATACTAATAAGTTAAAAATTGCTCTTGAAAAAGGTATGTCTAATAGTTCGCAATGGAAGTTATGGAGTAGAAATGGAATTGAAGGAGTTCATAGACATTTTAGTTGGAATACTCATGTTAGAAATTATTTATCAATTTTGAAAATCCATTATCAAAAATCAACTATAGTTTCATCATCTGGAATTAAAGAAAGTTGTTTGAAAGGTAGTTCTTCACTTATAAAACCCCATTGATCAAAAATTTGTGGGTCAGAATGAATAATTAATTGATTTTTTTGCGTTTTTTTTAATTTAAAGCCTTTTTCAGATAATTTTTTTATCAGCTTAGCTGTTTCTTCAAATCGAGAAGCCATTGCATCAAGACTGACACAGTCACTTGTTAAGCCATCATCCTTCCAAGTAAAGAAACTCATATTTAAATAATTCAGAGATTTATTTTTAAAACTATACCTAAAACAACGAGTAATATGTTTACTTTCCAGAAGTTTTCAACTATTTTTTCTTCTTTGATACCCATTAGTTCAAAATGATGATGAATTGGGGTCATTAAAAAGACTCTTTTCCCATTTTTAAATATTTTTTTGGTTATTTTAAAAAAACCTACTTGAATTATTACTGATAGAGCTTCAATAATGAATATTCCTGAGATAATAAATAACGTAAAAAAACTATCGGTTAATATTGTAATAGATCCTAATGTAGCACCAATTGCTAATGATCCAGTATCTCCCATAAATATCTTTGCAGGATATTTGTTGTACTTTAGAAAACCTATACATAAACCTGTCATTGCATAGGAAATAAGACCATAAATTATTAATTCCTCTTGACCTTTAATAAATATTTCCGTACCAAGTCCAAAAAAAACTATTGAGCTACAACCAGAGGCTAATCCGTCTAGTCCGTCAGTTAAATTTACTGCATTACTTAAACCCACTAAGGTTAAAAAACAGATTGGAAAAATCATTATGTTAGTATCAATATCCCAATTATTAGATATAGTGATTAAGGGATTAATATAGTTGCTCTGACTTGCTAATTTGATAAATAAAAATGAAATAATAGTTTGTATAATAAATTTTTCACTAGATTTTAAACCTGTATTATTTTTATTTTTAATACTTAAATAATCGTCTATAAATCCTATAATCAAAAAACTTATAGTACAAAAAAATAATAATGATATACCAATATAATCAAAGTTATTATTAACTATTAAAAGTAGTAATAGAAATGGCAAAATAATAAATATTCCGCCCATAGTAGGAGTATTTTTTTTATTGAAATGAAGAGATGGACCTTCATATCTTATATTTTGTAATAGATTTAATTGTTTAATTATTTTTAAACCGTATTTTGTTATTATTAAAGAAATTGAACTAAATATAAGAAAAATACTTAATATAAGTAAGTTATTGAAAACATAAGAATTAATTATTAATGAAAATAAAATTACAAAGAATAATGAAGAAAAATTTAGTGATTTAGTCTTCCCAATCATCTTCTGAAGTATCTTCTTCTATTTTATAATCATCTTTCTCTCCCATTAAAGCCGAGAGTTCTTCTTCTTCAATTGTGCTTATTTCTTGAGAATCTCCTTCTTTTTCAGTTACAAGTCTTCCTGTTTCCTCTAACCATGATAATAAATCAGGTTCTTCTCTTAATGGTAATACAGGCGCTGGGTCTTCTCTGTGGTAGCAAGTCAATGCTGGGTTTACTTCTGCAATTTCATTTAATCTGATTTGTAGTTTAGTTGAATCCATTATGAAAAGTTACTTTCTTATAACATAATACATAAACATGCATTTAAAAATTTGTGTTTGATAAAAAAAATTTAAAAATTTTTTTAATTTGGCCAATCTCAGTTTTGCTGGCAACTTTTTTTAGATTATATGGCTTATTAAAGCCAGAGAGTTTATTAATTAATAATTATCTTGTTCTCCTACTAGTTTTTGGACCAGCACTTGTAGTTACAATAATATTAGTTTTTAATAAAATTTTGAAAGTTGAAAGCAACTAAAATTTCAAAATTTCACAGGAGGTAAATTTTAATGCAGCAGGTAAAAAAAGTTGTTCTTGCTTATTCGGGGGGAGTCGATACTAGTGTGTGTATCCCTTATCTAAAAAATGAATATGGAATTTCAGAAGTTGTAACTTTCATAGCTGATCTTGGCCAAGGAGATGATTTAGAGAGTATTAGACAAAAAGCTTTGAAGTCTGGAGCGACGCAATCGGTTATTGGGAATTTAGTAGATAATTTTGTAGA
>QCUW01000054.1 GCA_003210695.1 Prochlorococcus sp. AG-679-P15
AAAGGAATATAAAAATAGAAAAGTTGTAAAAATAGATCCTGGAGCAGCTTTTGGAACTGGAAGTCATCCCACAACATCCCTTTGCCTAGAAAAAATAGAAAATATTTCTTTATCCAATAAAAAAATATTAGATATAGGTGTAGGTAGTGGAATTTTAAGTGTTGCAGCTAAATGTTTTGGTGCAAACGAGATATATGCTATTGATAATGATTACTTGGCAATAAATTCGACAGAGTCTAACTTTCTGCTGAATTTCGGTAATTTAGAATCTTTAAAGACTTATCTAGGTTCATTTGATGCGTTGGTTTCAAAATATTCTTTGAAGAATTTTGATTTAATTTTATGTAATATTCTCGCAGAAGTAATAAAAGGTATTATCCCTGAAATAAGTGACAGCCTAAAAATAAATGGAGAAGTCATTTTGAGTGGAATTTTGAATTCACAAAAAGATGAAATTCTTAGATTATTAAATGCTAGTAATTTTCAGATAAATGATATATCTTCTAAAAAAGATTGGGTGTGCATTACAGCACAAAAAATCCTCTAATTAGAGAAACGTATAAGTTTATCTAATATAAGCCTCTTTTTACATTTCATTGTTTCATTTTCTACTTCAAAATCACACAAATGCTAGAAAACAATGTTAAAAAAGTATTAAAGGTTTTTTTCTACCTACAATTTTTTATTTAAATGGCTTCCTACAAAGTTACACTTATCAGCGAAAGCGAAGGTCTCAATTCAACCATTGAAGTCCCTGATGATCAATACATATTAGATGCTGCTGAAGAACAGGGTGTCGACTTACCATATTCATGCAGGGCTGGAGCATGCTCTACTTGTGCAGGTAAAATTACATCAGGTACTGTTGATCAATCAGACCAAAGTTTTTTAGATGATGATCAACTTGAGGCAGGATTTGTTTTGACTTGTGTTGCTTATCCATCTTCAGATGTAACAATTACTACACATGCGGAAGAAGAACTTTATTAATTATAAATAAATAATTTTATTAAGTTGTTTTATTAAAATTTTCTGCCACCCTCAAATGAGGTGGCTTTTTTTTTTGAGATAAATGAAAAATTTTGAATTTATAAAAACTGGTGCAATTAAATCAAGTTATGGAGGCCAATTCAGCTATAAAGTGATTGGACCATGTTGCAGGCTATATGATAGGGAAGAGCTGCCTTGGCCTTGTTCTAGGCTGGCATGGCGCAGTAAAGAGCCAAGTTGGAGAAGAATAGGAGCTAGATTTGTAGCAGATATGGCTTCAAGAAAATGTCCATCATATTCAGTTCAAATTTTAGAACCTGGATCAAAACCTATAGAAACAGTAATAACTCTCTTCTCAAAGAAGTTTTCTTCAGAAATACAAGAATGGTGGTATAGCAAAAAACCAGCCTCAAGAGAAGCTGGAAATTTGTTGCCAGAAAGTATTTAAATTTATTTTTTAAGCTTTTGGTTTTGGAGGCATATAACCTTTTAAGCCTGTGCATTCAAGACTCTCAAAAGTATCAATACCTGTTTGTGAATTTGTTCCAGTTGCCCTTTCGCATAATGCTTTTCTTGTTTTTAAATCAAGATTTGCATCAGTAAAGTCAGCTCCATCTATAATTGCTCCATCGAAAACGCTTTTCATTAGCTCTCCATTTGTTAAATTTGCATCTGAGAAATCAGCATTGTCAAAACGTGTCGCATATGCAATAAGATCTTTCATATTGGCACCTTTGAAACTAGAGTTCTTTGCAGTTGTTACGCTCATATACGCACCTTGAAGATTTGCTTCACCTAAATCTTGATTAGATAAATCATATTTAACGTATTCAGTATTATGAAGATCGGCACCATGAAGATCATCTTTCAATACATCTACTGATGAAGGATCACTTGGATAAAGTGCATTTGTAGAGATTGGATTAAGGAGTAAACCAATAATCAATGGAAGAAAAATAAGAAGTCTTTTGAAAGACTTGTTTAGTGATGAAAAAATAGAAACCATTTCGATCGACATCAAATTAAAAAAAACCATATGACTATTATTTCATGGGTTGGTCATTTACAAACCTACTGCTCACGAACTGTTGCAGTTTATTTAATTTCGACAGTCAAAAAATCTTTTGCAAGATAAGTATTAGGAAAAATTTTTTGGGCTTCTTTTAGCAAATCGCTTGGCTTGATTGGACTTCTTTGAGTATATCTAGGACTTAAATGTGTAATAATTAGTTTCTTTGCGTTAGACAACAGTGCCGTTTTTGCCGCCATTATAGTTGTCGAATGTAATTTTTCGTAAGCCATTTTTTCATCTTCTTTTGAAAATGTAGATTCATGGACCAACAAATCAGCATTTTTGGATAGGTTAACCGCCGACTCGCTAAAAACTGTATCAGTACAATAAACAAAACTTTCACCTTTTCTTGGGGGTCCACAAAAATCTGAACCATTAAAAGATCTCCCATCTTTCAATTCAACTGTTTTACCTGCTTGTAATTCTGAATATATAGGTCCAGGCGCAATGTTTAAGTCATTTGCTTTTTTGAGATCGAATATTCCTGGCTTATCTTTTTCGCTTACACGATAACCATAAGCAGGTAGTCGATGTTTGAGGCAGGCACATCGGACTTCTATTTTATTACTTTCAAATAAGACTTTATTTAGAGATGCAAAATCTTCAACCTCTATAAAATTCAATGGAAATGACAACTTGCAATAGCTACTCTTAAGTGCAGATTCTACAAAACTTCTTAACTCAGTAGGACCATAAATTTCAATCCCATTACTATTCCCTGCGAGCCCTAATGTAGCTAGAAGACCTGGTAAACCATATATATGATCACCATGCATATGAGTAATAAATATCTTCTTTATTTGTGAAGACTTAATCTTACTCTTCATTAGTTGATGTTGTGTTCCTTCTCCGCAGTCAAAAAGCCATACTTCAGCAGTTTGAGATAACTTAAGGGCTAAGGAAGAGACATTTCTTGTTAAGGTAGGTACCCCAGAGCTTGTTCCCAAGAAAGTGATATTCACTTATAATAATA
>QCUW01000055.1 GCA_003210695.1 Prochlorococcus sp. AG-679-P15
CCAGTATAACTTCTACTACAAAACAGAAATCCATTCAAAACGAAAAAGATTTGATTTCTGAAATCAAGGAACGTTGCGTAAAAGCTAATGCGATAATTCTTGCTCATTATTATCAAGCACCGGAAATTCAAGATATCGCTGATTTTATTGGAGATTCTCTAGATCTCTCTAGGAAAGCTGCAAATAATGATGCAGATATAATAATTTTTTGTGGTGTACATTTTATGGCAGAAACTGCGAAAATACTTAGCCCAGACAAAGTAGTTTTATTACCTGACATTGATGCCGGATGTTCCTTAGCTGATGATTGCCCTGCAGATCAATTCCAAAAATTTAGAGATGAGAATCCAGATCATTTTGTTATAAGTTATATCAACTGTACTGCAGAAGTAAAAGCTCAAAGTGATTTAATATGCACTAGTAGCAATGCAGTTTCGTTAGTAAAAAAAATACCAAAAGATAAAAAAATTATATTTGCACCAGATCAGAATCTTGGTAGGTGGGTTCAAAAAAATTCAGGAAGAGAGCTTAAACTTTGGCCGGGTAGCTGCATAGTTCACGAAACATTTAGTGAAGAAGCTTTATTAAAATTGAAATATCAACATCCGAATGCAAAGGTTATAGCTCATCCTGAGTGTAGTCAAAATTTGTTACTACTTTCAGATTTTATTGGTTCAACTAGTAAGTTATTAGATTTCGTTAGCAATAATTACTCTGATACTTTTGTTGTTCTTACCGAACCTGGGATAATTCATCAAATGAAAAAGAAAGAACCTAATAAGAAATTTATTGAAGTCCCAGATATTGATGGATGTAAATGTAATGAGTGTCCATATATGAAATTAAATACGCTAGAAAAAATTCTAGATTGTTTAAAAAATAATTCCCCATCAATTGAACTGGAACCTGAAATAATTAAAAAAGCTTACAAGCCCATAAAAAGGATGCTAGATATGAGCATCTAATTTAGTGAATAAACAAGATTATTATTTTTCTTTTTAAATACCTCTAATAAATTTGCAGCATTAGGTTCAAATTGACCTACTAACTTAGTTCTTTTAATAATTTTAATCAGTTCTTGCTCCCCAGTTCTATATTGTTTATCTTTTCTAGTGCCTATTTCTCTCAGAAGAATTGGATTAGCGTTCATTCTTACTTCTATATCTGGCATAATACCAAACTTATTTATATCTGTTCCATTGGGAGTTAAGTACTTGGCGACTGTAACGGTTAACCCTGAGCCATCAACCAAAGTACGCATAGACTGAACAAGGCCTTTACCAAAAGTTTTCTTCCCTACTAATTTACCTCTTTTGTTATCTCTGATTGCTCCAGAAACAATTTCACTTGCACTCGCTGAACCTTCGTTAACAAGAACAATTAAAGGTTTTTTTGTTAAAGCCTTACCATTTCCTCTTTTTGTTTCTTTCAAACCATCTCTAGATAAAGTACTAACGATTATGCCTTTATCAATAAAATGACGAGAAATATCAATACTTGATTCTAATAACCCTCCAGGATTACTTCTTAAATCGAGAATATATCCAGAAACATTTTTTACTTCTAGATTCTTCAGAACATCTTTCATCTCTTTTGATGCATTTGCATTAAATTGTTTTATTCTCACGTAACCTATTAACAAACCATCTTTAGTCTGATTTATTTTGCTTATAACTGATTTTATTTCTATCCTTTCTCTAGATAAAGACTTATAAAAAGAATTTCCATTTCTTAAAATTTCAAGCTTTACTTTGGTCCCTCTTTTCCCTCTTATTAATTTAACAGCATCCTCAATATTCATACCTTTAGTAGAGACATTATCAATTGATAAAATTTTATCTCTCGCTTTAATCCCAGCCTCATAAGCAGGAGTTCCTTCTATGGGAGAAATAATTATTAAATCATCAGACTCTTTATCTTTAACAATTTGTATCCCCACTCCAGTCAATTCTCCTGAAGTATCTATTCTCATTTGATTAAATTCCTTAGGGTCTAAAAATCTTGTATATGGGTCATTTAAATTTGAAAGCATATTTCTAATAGCATCGTAAGCTTCATCACTATTTGAATATTCTTTTGCTAAAAAATCTTTTCTTATATTAATCCAAGATGAACTTTCAAATTTCCCCTCCGAATCAAGAAAGTCTCTATATACAATTTGCCAAACATGATCAATAACCTCTTTATAGTTACTTTCTAAAACTGTTGCCTTTGTATAATCACTTATTATTATTCCTGAAAAAGTAGTTGCTAATAGAGTGACAAATTGCTTTTTAAATATTTTTTTTATTTTCAAAGGTCTTTACTCGGCATTAGATTTTTATTGATTAAATTATAAATTAAAAATTTATTTATGGATCTATCCATTTCCCATCATCTTTGATTAATCGAATTAGAGCATCAACCCCTTCATCCTCAGGCACTCTTTTAATCTCTTCTTTTCTTCTGTAAAGAGCGATCGTCCCTTTCCCTTTACCTACATAACCGTAATCAGCATCTGCCATTTCTCCAGGGCCATTTACTATACATCCCATTATTGCAATATCTAAACCTGTCAAATGAGAAGTGGCGGTCCTAACTTTATCTACAACTTCCTCAAGATTAAAAAGAGTTCTTCCGCAGCTAGGACAACTGATATATTCAACCATTGTTTTTCGTAATCCTAAAGATTGCAAAATTGAATAGCAAACTGGTATTTCTTTTTCAGGAGCTTCAGTGAGAGAGACTCTTATAGTGTCACCAAGACCCTCTGCAAGAAGTGTTCCTATACCAGCTGTGCTCTTAATCCTTCCATAATCTCCATCACCTGCTTCAGTAACTCCTAAATGCAAAGGATAGTTATATCCTTCTGCATCCAATCTATCCGCAATCATCCTATATGCGGCCAACATCACTGGAGCTCTTGAAGCCTTCATAGAGATAATGATGTTATGAAAATCAAGTTCATCACAAATTTTGACAAATTCCATCGCTGATTCCGTCATTCCTAAAGGGGTATCTCCATAAGTAAAAAGCATTCTCTC
>QCUW01000056.1 GCA_003210695.1 Prochlorococcus sp. AG-679-P15
GAAAGATCTAATTTCAGAGATAGATCCGGTGGTAGAAGAGACGTAGGAGGATTCCGCATAAGATTGAGTGATAACGAAATGAAAGCCGTTAAATCAATACAAGAGACCTTTCAACTAAGGTCTACCGTAGCAGTTCTGGGTTTCTCTGTTAGAACACTTAGCGAAATGATCAAAGATGAAAAATTAATTGCATCAATCACAGAATATGCAAAAAATAACAAAAACTCTTCTCCGAATAGACAATCACAAAATTCTTATGAAGAAAAGACACAAACAACTCCTGACCCTTTTGCAAGACCTATAAAGAGCACATCAACTGAAGAAATCCAATCTAGCGAAGCAGAAGAGGATGGCAAATAAAAAAAGAATTCTTTCTGGAGTTCAACCAACTGGTGATTTACATATTGGGAATTGGCTTGGGGCCATAAATAATTGGGTTGCTCTTCAAGAGCAATATGAAACATTTCTATGTGTAGTTGATCTGCACGCAATCACAGCTGCATATAATCCTAAAGAATTATCCAAGAATACTCTATCTACCGCGGCTTTGTATGTAGCTTGCGGGATAGATCCAAAGATATGCTCAATTTTTGTCCAAAGTCAGATCTCTGCACATTCAGAACTTTGTTGGATACTAAATTGCATGACCCCAATAAATTGGATGGAAAGAATGATTCAATTCAAAGAAAAATCTATTCAACATGGGAATAATGTATCTATTGGATTATTTGACTATCCAATCCTGATGGCTGCAGACATCCTTCTTTACGACGCTGACTTCGTACCAGTAGGTGAAGATCAAAAACAACATCTTGAACTTGCCAGAGATATTGCACAACAAAGAATTAATGCCAAATTTAGTAAAGATAAAAATATTCTGAAAATACCTCAGCCAATAATTATGAAGAACGGCTCAAAAATAATGAGTTTAATTGATGGTAAAAAAAAGATGAGTAAAAGTGATCCTAATGAAGGTAGTAGGATCAATTTGTTAGATACTCCTGAAATAATCACGAAGAAAATAAAAAGAGCAAAAAGTGATAGTTCTATTGGGATAGAATTTAATAATCCTCAGAGAGCGGAATCTAAAAATCTTCTGATGATTTATTCAATATTATCTGGCAAAGAAATTTCTCAATGTGAAAATGAATTCTCCGAGACTGGATGGGGGACATTTAAAAAATTAATTACTGAACAACTTATAGAATCTCTTGAACCTATTCAGGAAAAATATAAAGTCTTAATTAATGATCCATATCAATTAAATAATATTCTCAAAGAAGGGACAGAAAAGGCTGAAGATTTAGCAAATAAAACTCTAAAAAGGGTTAAATCTAAACTTGGATTCTTTGAAATGGAGAAATAAATTATGCCAATAATTACATTGCCTGATGGTTCAAAAAAGGTTTTTGAAAAATCTGTAACTACTCTGGAAATTGCCCAGAGTATAGGGACTGGATTAGCTAAAGCAACAATTGCGGGGAAAGTAAATGATGTTCTTCTCGATGCAACGCTTCCTATAAAGAATGATTCCAAAGTTGTAATAATCACATCTAAAGATAAAGAAGGAATTGAAATTATTAGGCATTCTTTTGCACATCTTATTGGTCATGCAGTTAAACAAATTTACCCAAAAATAAAAATGGCCATAGGTCCTGTAATTGAAGATGGATTTTATTACGATATTTTTTCAGAATACAGATTTACACCTGAAGATTTAATAAAAATTGAAGAAAGAATTAACAACTTAATCAAAACAAATTATGATGTAAAAATTTTGCAAGTTTCCAAAAAAGAAGCAATAAAAACCTTTAAAGAAAGAGATGAAACTTTTAAATTACGCATAATTAAAGAAATTCCTGATGAAGGCCTTATTAATCTTTATAAACACGAAGAATATATTGACATGTGTAGAGGGCCTCACGTTCCTAATACAAGACATTTGAGGCATTTTAAGTTACTTAAATTATCCGGTTCATACTGGAGAGGCAATAGTGAAAATGAATCATTACAGAGAATATATGGAACTGCATGGGCAAAAGAGAAAGAACTTAGTGAATACTTGACAAGAATTGAAGAAGCTGAAAAAAGAGATCATAGAAAACTTGGGAAAAAACATTCACTCTTTCACATACAAGAAGAATCACCGGGTATGATTTTTTGGCATCCAAATGGATGGACAATCTACCAAGTTCTGGAAAAATACATTAGAGAAATACTTAAAAAAAATGATTATCTAGAAATTAAAACCCCACAAGCGGTTGATAAATCTCTTTGGGAAAAATCCGGTCATTGGGAAAAATTTAGAGACGATATGTTCACTACTGCATCAGAAAATAGAACTTATGCAATTAAACCAATGAATTGTCCATGCCATATACAAGTATTTAATCAAGGTTTAAAAAGTTATAAGGATTTACCTATTCGTCTCGCTGAATTTGGTTCTTGTCATAGAAATGAGCCATCTGGCGCACTACACGGCTTAATGAGAGTAAGAAACTTTACTCAAGATGATGCACATATCTTCTGCACAGAAGAGCAAATTCAAGAAGAGGTATCTACTTTTATAGATCTCGTTTTCGAGGTTTACAAAACTTTTGGTTTTGATGAAATCATTATCAAATTATCAACTCGTCCTGAAAAAAGGGTTGGCAGTGAAGAGATTTGGGATAAATCAGAAGAGGCTCTTACCAAAGCTCTAGATAATAAGAATATAAAATGGGAACTTCAACCAGGGGAAGGTGCTTTTTATGGACCAAAAATAGAATTCTCGTTAAAAGATTGTCTTAATAGAGTATGGCAATGTGGAACTATTCAGGTTGATTTCTCAATGCCTATAAGATTGGATGCAACTTACGTAGATATAGATAATGAAAAAAGAAATCCAGTAATGCTTCATAGAGCGATTTTAGGATCCTTTGAAAGATTTATTGGAATTTTAATTGAACAATATGAAGCTAAATTTCCAATCTGGCTTGCACCATATCAAA
>QCUW01000057.1 GCA_003210695.1 Prochlorococcus sp. AG-679-P15
CTTATCTAATGGGTTGGTTTAGAGATTATCTTTGGTTAAACTCTGCTCAACTAATTAATGGTTACAATCCATTTGGTGTCAATTCCTTATCCCCTTGGGCTTGGATGTTCTTATTCGGACATCTAGTATGGGCGACTGGATTCATGTTCTTGATATCATGGAGAGGTTACTGGCAAGAATTAATCGAGACATTAGTTTGGGCACATCAGCGTACTCCAATTGCCAACCTTGTAGGTTGGAGAGATAAGCCAGTTGCACTTTCAATTGTTCAAGCAAGATTAGTTGGATTAGCTCATTTTACAATTGGAAATATTCTTACTTTTGGAGCATTTGTAATAGCTTCCACTTCAGGTAAGTTTGGATAAATTTTCATTAAAAAATATAAATCACCACAAATGTGGTGATTTTTTTTTTGTTTATTTTGATTGTCCTGAATAAAAAACTTATATTTCTTAGTAAATAGCGAATCGTTTTTTTTAATTATTTAATTTTTTCTCGAAATATAAAAGTATTTTTAATAATACTATTCATAAAGTATTTTTTTATAAAAACTAATCGAAAAATCCAGCATATAAAAAGTTAATAATTTTTATATCATCAAGTGATAAAAATAACATTATTTGTCAGATAAATACTAAAATATCAAAATATCTTAAAAAGATTATGCCATCAGATTTTTCAACGTTCTTACCATCAATTTTTGTACCATTGATTGGTCTTGTAACTCCAGCAGTTTTTATTGTATTAATTGGAAGATTTATTACAGCTACTGATTAATTAAATTCACACTACCTTTATATTAAAATGAGCGACTTTCAAAAATCATTCTCAGAATCAACAAGTTCTATTAAATTTGATGAAAAATACATAGATAATTCTGTTCAACCAAATGATATTGGTATAGCTGATCAATGGGCTGTTAAAACAGTTTCAGATCCATGTGTTGGAAATCTTGCAACTCCTGTTAATAGTGGTTACTTTACAAAAGTCCTTATTAATAATTTACCTTTTTATAGAGAAGGGATTTCTCCAAATTTCAGAGGCTTAGAAACTGGAGCTGCATTTGGATATTTTTTATATGGTCCATTTTCTATGACTGGCCCTCTAAGAAACTCTGATTTTGCATTAACTGCAGGATTACTAGCAACAATTGGAGCCGTTCACATTTTGACAGCTCTTCTAGTTCTTTATAATGCTCCTGGAAAAGCTCCTAATGTTCAACCTCCTGACGCTACTGTGAACAATCCTCCAGCAGATTTATTTACCAGAGCAGGTTGGGCTGATTTTACAAGTGGATTTTGGTTAGGTGGTTGTGGTGGAGCTGTCTTTGCATGGCTTCTTGTAGGGACTCTCCATTTAGATACCATAATGCCAATTGTTAAAAATATTTGGACTACTGGTTAAATTCTCAATTAACTTTGTAAAAATTAAATAGTTATATTTTACATAAAAATTTATCTAATATTCTTATTCCATCGGTATGAGCTGACTACTCTTCCTGCTGAAATAAGTTTTGATTGATAATGAAGTGAAATTTTGTCATTAGTTTCTTCTAAAGTGTCTATTCCTATTCCATTTCTTCCATAATCTATACCTGAACAATGGTAATAAAGTCCATCTCCTTTGTAGATACCAACATGATCACATTTTTTTTTGTTTCCAAAAAATAAAAGATCTCCTTTTCTAAGTGAATACTTTTTTTCTGTAAAATTGAAAAGATGTCTACAAAAACTTTTGATTTGATAAGAATCTCTAGGTATATAAATTTTATGATTTAAAAAGGCCGTTTGAATTAAGCCAGAACAGTCAAAATCAGGTCCTAATGTACCACCCCAAAGATATTTGTTTTTAAACTTAGATTGATCTTTGATCCAATTAATAATCAATGGTATTTTTTTTTGTATAGATGCTTCATCAGTTTCGACAATACTGTTTTTAGAATCAAATTTTTCAATAGATAAATTTTGCAAATCAATCCAGCAGATATAGCCATCTTCATAAAATTGAACCAATATCCTGGACAATTTTTTTTTACTTTGATAGAAACTTGGATAAACTAGTTTAAAAATTCTATTTTTGAATATTTCGGTCACTAAATTATTCTCACTTTCATTTTGATATCCAGAAATATTAATTTTTACTTTCCACCAAATAGTATTTGAAAAATTAGTTTGCTTAAATAGTGAGATAGGGTCTATATGTTCTTTCATGCTATGTCTTTTTATTATTTACAGGAAGAAATGGGTTTAGCCTTAAACGATATTTTAGACAGAGTTTGTTCTAAAAATAGAGAAAATTTAAAGAATACTTCAATAATTGAATTTAATGAAAAAAGTCTAAAAATCAACAGCCTGGATATTATAAATTTAGCAAACAGTGAAGGTTTATATAGTCATGCAAATTCAGTAAAAATTAGACTTGAAGATTAAAATGCCTTAGAAGGTGAAAATAATACTGGAACGTTATTTTCAATCCTACCCACCAAAACCTTATCTGTTAAATCAACAAACAATCCATTTTCTAAGACTCCTGGGATATTATTAATACGCATTTCTAAACCTTTTGGATCTTTTATACCATCATTAAATAAAACATCCAAGATCAAATTACCTTCATCAGTGACAACAGGGCCTGCTTTTTTTATTGCCATCCTTAAATTAGAAACTCCATTCATTTCTGAAACTATATCCTTTACCTGTTTCCAAGCAGAGGGTAGAACCTCTATAGGAAGAGGAAAAACTAGGTTTAAATTTTGTACTAACTTTGTTTCATCAACAACAATTAATAATTTATTTGCTTTTGATGCAACCAATTTTTCTCGGACATGGCAAGCTCCACCTCCCTTTATTAGTTGAAAGTCTGGATCAACTTCATCTGCTCCATCAATAGCCAAATCAATCTGAGTAACTGAAGCTAAATCAATTAACGGAATCTGAAGTTCTAGTGCAAGAACCTCGGACTGAAAAGAAG
>QCUW01000058.1 GCA_003210695.1 Prochlorococcus sp. AG-679-P15
CAGCAAATTTTTCAAGTAATTCATTTTTGGAAAATAATTTTTGGATTTTAATAGGTCCTTTTTCTTCTGAAGGATTATTTGCTTCCAGAGATTTTTTTACTTCACTAACTATAGGTATCCCTTTGCTATAGCTTGAAGCTATTAAATCAACTCTCTCATTCTGTTTATCCCCACTATGACCTTTTACAAATTCCATCTCTAGGCCCTTAATTCTTAAATCATCTATTTTTTGCCATAAATCTAAATTTTGAACAGATTTCCCTGAGCTTGTTTTCCATCCATTTCTCTTCCAATTAATGATCCATTTTGTATAGCCTTCGATGACATATTTGCTATCTGTTCTTAATTTAAAGTTTTCTTTTAATTGAAAATTTTTTAATTTTTCGAGAGTTTTTATTGCTGCAGTAAGTTCCATTCTATTGTTGGTGGTATTTTGCTCTGAACCACCTATTTCTATTTCACTTTTATCATTAAAAATTATTAGACCTCCCCAGCCTCCTGGACCGGGGTTTCCACTGCAAGCACCGTCTGTTGCAGCTTCGACTGCAATATTTTTTTTACTATTCATAATTTTAAAGCCGATATGTGGTATATCGGCTAGAAAAATTTTTACTCTATTTTAGTGTAACTTTCCCGCCAGCTTCTTCAATCTCTTTCTTTAAAGTTTCAGCATCTGCTTTTGCAATACCTTCTTTGACTGTTTTTGGTGCTGATTCAACAAGTGCTTTTGCATCACCAAGACCAAGACCAGTTGCATTTCTTACAACTTTAAGAACTTTGATTTTAGCAGCAGCATCGAAGCTTTCAAGAATTACATCGAATTCGGTTTTCTCTTCAGCGGCTCCACCTTCTCCTTCGCCACCACTAGCCCCTGGAGCAGCCACTACTACACCCGCTGATGCAGCTGCAGAGACACCAAATGCCTCTTCTATTTGTTTTACAAGCTCAGATGCTTCTAAAAGTGAGAGGGATTTTAGTGATTCAAGAATTTCTTCAGTTTTTGCAGTCATTTTCTTAATAGATAATTAATTTTGAAGTTTAAGATTCTGATTTTTCAGAATATTGTTTGAGTGATCTAGCAAGTCCAGAAGGCACTTCATTGATAGAAATAGCAATTTTTGTAGCAACACCATTTAAAGCGCCTGCAATTTTTGCCATTAATACCTCTCTCGAAGGTAGATCTGCGATTTCTTTGATTTCAGATTCACTGAGAAGTCTACCCTCGAACAAAGCTCCTTTGGTTTCGGATTTATTTGTCTCATTTTGAAAAGATTGGATGGCTTTTACAGCCCCTCCAACGTCTTCTTTGATTAAAACAAAAGCATTAGTCCCCGTTAGTAAAGATTCAAGATCAGTCCAATTACTATTACCATCAATTGCTTTACGCATTAATGAGTTTTTAGTAACTTTGCAAATGCCATTATTTGTTCGCAATCTTGATCGCAAATCAGACATTTCCTTGATAGTTAAACCTTTATAGTCAAGAACTACAGCCATTTCCGAATCGTCTAACAGAGTTTTTATTTCTGTGACAATTTTTTGCTTATTCTCTATTGTTCGGCCCATTGTTGTTTTTGGATCGTAATTTAGGAAGAGCAGGAAATGCGGTAAAGTTCATTTATGAAAGAGGCCGCATTCATTAGATCCAAAAAGAAAATAATTAAGACGAAACCTCGGCAGGATTTAAGAATTTAGTCGAAACTAAATAAACCTACTTTCTTTGGCCGTATCATTGCTTTAAAATTATACTATAAAGCGTTAACTTTCTGGTTGATAATCTTGTAAGGCATTAATATCTACTTGAACAGAAGGTCCCATAGTTGAAGTTACATAAATACTTTTCCAATATTTACCTTTCGCACCACTAGGCTTATTTTTATCAATTGATTCTTGTAATGTCTTTAAGTTTTCAAATAAGGCGTTCTCGGTAAAACTAGCTTTACCAAAGCGAACATGCACAATCCCAGCTTTATCTGCTCTAAATTCTAGTTTACCCGCTTTAAATTCTTTTATTGCACTAGTTATATCACCAGTTACAGTACCTGCTTTAGGGTTTGGCATTAACCCTCTTGGACCTAAAACTCTTCCAAGTTTTGCTACTTTTGGCATCATATCAGGAGTCGCAATAAGTAAATCAAAATCCATATTGCCTTTATTAATACTTTCCACAAGATCCTCTTCTCCAAAAAGATCTGCACCTGCAGATTTGGCTTTTGCTACATTTTCACCGCTTGTGATAACAGCAATTTTAATACTTTGGCCAGTGCCATTTGGAAGAGCTACTGTTGTTCTTAGCTGTTGATCTGTATATTTTGGATCAATACCTAAACGAATATGAGCTTCAATAGTCTCATCAAATTTGGCATTTGCATTATCCTTAACAATAACTAAGGCTTCAAGAGGATTATATGGGCGTTTTTCTATCTTTGTTGATAGAGCAGCCATTCTTTTGGATAGTTTTTTCATAATAGATTTGGGTTCAAACGGTTAAAAAATTAACCTCCCCTAAAAGTGAATGTTTGGAATTGTATTTATTCAGTAATTGAAACGCCCATATTTCGAGCTGTTCCTTCAATCACCTTCATTGCTGATTCAATACTGATACAGTTTAGATCAGGAAGCTTTGTTTTGGCTATCTCCTCTAATTGAGCTTTACTTATATTTCCAACATTTCCTTTAGAAGATTCACCTGCTCCTTTTTCTATACCAGCAGCTTTAGTTATCAAGACTGAAGCTGGTGGTGTTTTGGTTATAAAGGTAAAGCTTCTATCTTCAAAAACTGAAATTTCCACAGGTATAACAAAACCAGCTTTATCTTG
>QCUW01000059.1 GCA_003210695.1 Prochlorococcus sp. AG-679-P15
AATTATTTTTAAAAAGAAAAATAGTTTTTCTTATAGAAATATTTTTTCGGCAGCAGTAAATAGTCTTGAAAGTATTGAAAAAATTAATAAAGAAATTAATAACAAAGTAGATTCAGAGTTGCTTATATATGAAAAAAATAAATTATCAGAACAACTAAAGCATGGAGACTACAACGTAATTTTATTTGGGGCCGGATCATCAGGGAAAACATCAATAGCAAGAGCATTGTTAAAAAACTTAATTGGTAGGATTTCCCCAACAATTGGGACTACAAAACATATACAAAGTTACAAAATTAGAATATCAATTTTAAAAAGGAATATAAACATAATTGATACTCCAGGATTATTTGAGGCGTCTAAATTAGGAGAGCAGAGAGAAAAATCAACAATAATTGAAGCTTCAAAATCTGATCTTATACTTTTTGTAATAGATCAGGACATTAATAAGTATGAGCTTTTTTTGATTAGAGAATTATCAGAACTAAAAAAGAAAATAATTATTGTATTAAATAAATGCGACTTAAGATCAGAGAAAGAAAATAATCTTATTAAAGAAAATGTTATTTCAATTACATCTTCAAAACAATATAAGCACGCAGTAGTTAAAACAATTGCTTCACGAAAGTCATTTCCAAATAATTCATCTGATTCATTAAAAATTATTCCAGATGTTAGTAATTTATTTAAGGAAATAATAGAAACACTATATGATAATGGAGAAGAATTATTAGCCGACAATATCCTTTTTAGATGTAATAAATTAGGACAAATTAGTAAAGAAGTAATTTCTCAACAGAGGGAGTCTAGTGCTATTAAAGTATTAAATAAATATACTTGGATAACCGGAGGAGTAATACTTATTAACCCTTTGCCCGTAATAGATTTTATAACAACAACATCTGTAAATATTCAAATGATCCTTGAAATTTCAAAAATATACAATGTGAATTTAACTAGAAATGAAGCAGTAGATCTATCAAAATCATTAATAACTACTCTTGCGAAACTAGGGATATTAAAAGGAAGTATGGCTGTAATTACTAATTCACTATCATCAAATTTTACTACAATTTATATTTCAAAATCAATACAGTCCATAACATCATGTTGGTTAATGAGAATTGTTGGTTTAACAATAATAGAATATTTTGATAATGGACAAAAATGGGGAGATGGTGGCATACAAGAAGTAATAAATAATATTTATAACTTAAATAAACGGGAAAAATTATTAAATAAATTTATTAAAGAAGCAATTAATAAAATCAAGTTTGTTGATGATAATCATTCTCAACGTAAACTACCTCCTTATTCTCAGAAAGACTAGTAATTTGTTCGTTTAAGAGAGATCTAAAATCAAAAACTGTAATTAATATTAGATATATTATGCATATTGATACTGAAATAAATCCTGTAATGATGGCTACTAATTTAGATTTGCTAGTTTTCATCAGAACTAATCAAGAAATTTTAAAAGTTCATTAATTTGCTTTTCACCAGTATTATAATTTCCTAGAACAGCTCTTAAAAAATATCTATTCTTGAATAAAGGCCTAGAAAGCATAAAGTTATTATTCATAAGAATGATTCTTTTCTTTAAAGTCCATGAATCTGATTCATTCTTATTCATACCTCTTGGGATGAATGAAATTATGTGTAAAGGACCAGAACATAATTCATATTTTTTTTCATTTATATTATTTTCAAAAAATTCTCTTTTTTCAATTGATGAACTTAAAATATCATGTATGCCTTGCATACCAAGAAATCTCAAACCTAACCAAAGTTTTATTATTTCAGCAGGTCTAGATCCTTGTATTCCCAATTCACCTCTATTTAAAACATTACTTTCTGAAGATATATAAGGTAATCCTGTAGAAAATGTATTTTTAAGAACTTCAATATCAGAGACTAACAATATAGAAGAAGTTTTTGTAATTCCAAGTATTTTCTGAGGATTAATAGTTATTGAATTAGCAAATTTCACATTCCTAATTTCATTAATAGGTATTTTAGTAATTGCGAAAATGCCTCCAATAGAGCCATCAATATGAAGCCATATATTACTATCCTTACAAATTTTGCTTATATCCTTAATAGGGTCTATCGCTCCTCGAATTGTTGTCCCAAGAGTAGCAACTATAGAAAATATTTTTTTTCCTTCCTCTAAACATTTATCAATATTCTTTTTAAGATCAGCAATATCCATACAACCATTATTATCAGACTTTACCTTGATTAAATTATTTTTGCTAAGACCCATAATCAAACTACATTTTAAAAAAGAAGAATGAGCATCTTCGCTAGTTATAAAAACTGCGTTTTGATCAGATTCAAGTCCAGCATGATTCCGTGCTGCAACGAGTGCATTTAAATTGCTTAATGTCCCTCCACTTGCTGCTATTCCGCCAGCAGATTCACCAAAACCGAGTTTTTGAGTAAACCATTTACAAATTGATTCCTCAAGAATAGATATACTAGGTGATAATTCATTTGCCAGAAGATTATTATTTAAGCCAGCGGCAATTAAATCTCCCAAAATAGATATTGCTAAGGGTGGTGGGTCTAAATGAGCAAGGGATCCTGGATGTGCTGGATTAAAAGAGCTATAAATTAGACTCTCAATTTCAGAAAATAATACATCTGATGATTTACCAAATTCATCTGGAATTGAACACTTGAAGTTAATGTCCATTGGTAAAGGGCCTGATGTTTCAGCATCTGAAAACCACTTACATAAAATTTGAGAAGTTTTATTAAGAAGAGTGAG
>QCUW01000060.1 GCA_003210695.1 Prochlorococcus sp. AG-679-P15
GCTGTTCCAACATTACCTTTGTCAGGTGGAAAACTAAATACAGTTATCGCTAATTTCTTTTCTTCTCTTTTTTTTACTCTAAGAGTTGACCACTTTATAGCCCTTTCAGCTATCACATCTACCCTATCTTGAAGAGTATGAGCTTTACCAGTAGCATCATCACGTCCAGAAAGTATTATTGGTTCAATAGCTCCGTCTAATTCTGGGATTGCAATTTGAAGTGCAACTTGAACTGGATGCAATCCTAAATCACTTTCCTCCCATTCTTGAGTTGTTTGAAAAACTAAAGGTAATGCAACCATATATGGTCTATTTAGCTTTTTCAGAGCATCTATTGCTTTTGGGTGATCTTGTCTTGCAGGTCCACCTACCAATGCAAATCCTGTTAAAGAGACCACACCATCAACGATTGCTCTTCCCTTATCAATTGAATCATAATAAAATTCATCTACTGGTTTTGAAAAATCTAATCCCCCGCAGAAAATAGGTAATACACGAGCCCCTCGATATTCTAATTCTTGAATTACAGCTACATAATGTGCATCATCACCTGTCACTATGTGACTTCTTTGTAGTACTAACCCAATTGTTGGAGTTTTATTATCTTTAGGTTTAATATCATTTCTATTATTTTCCCAATACTGATATTCATTTAAACTTTCAAACATATTTGGTGCTAATGGATGCCATATGCCTAAATCTGGAAAAGTTTCTGGATCTTGTATTTTAAATTCTTCTAATTGATCTTTTATATTTTCTGTTACGACATATTTTTCAGAAATCATTAATAAGAAATTCTTAAGATTCTCTGTTGTTCCTCCAAGCCAATATTGGAAACTTAATATAAATGTTCTAGCATCTTGCGCTTTTTCTACAGGTAAATATTTTAGAATTGAAGGTAATGTATTTAGCAACTTCAACATGGAATCTTGGAAACTTGCACCATCAGATTCTTTTTTCTTCTTTATAAGATCTCCAATAATGCTTTTAGATTGTCCAAGTTGAGCCATACTAAATGAACCCAATTTATTTAATCTCATAACCTCAGGCATCGATGGAAAAATAATAGAGGCTTTAAGATTATCTTTGAAAGGTGTTACTGCATCTACTACTTTTTGAGCTAAATCTTCAATAAAAATCAATGAAGCAATAAAAATGTCTGCATTAGCTATGTCAGCTTTAAAATCTTCGTAATTTTTTTCATTCCTTAATTCTTCAATTAGATAGCCGCAAAGATTTATCCCTATAGTGCCATTCTTTTTGTTTATTAATTTTGCGGCTTCAGTTAAGGAGTTTTGGTATTGTGGCTCAAGGACAACATAAACTGCTTTAATTACAACTTTATGTTTGTTATCCTCAACAGGAGATACTCTGCGATTTGCTGAGCGGACCTGCGTAAACATTGATTTTCTTTAAGTATTTTTACCAGCCTACGGGTCAATTGCCGTTATTGTGTGCATTATAAATAGCGTGTAACAACCTTTAAAAAAATTTTTTTATTAAAAATGACCGAAAATTCTAAAAAAACTATACCTGTACTTGTTTCTGGTGCTTTAGGCAGAATGGGAAGTGAAGTTGTTAATTCTGTTCTAAATTCCAAAGATTGTGATCTTGTTGCTGCAATTGATATAAATAAAAAAAATAATGGTGAAAATATCTCACAATTATTAAATTTAAAAAGTAGCGAAATTTTTGTTTCGAATGATCTTGAGGGATCTTTATGTTCTATCAGTCAAGTCTACAGAAATCAAAATATTAACCCAGTTTTAGTCGATTTTACACATCCTGATTCTGTCTTTGAAAACACTAGATCAGCAATAGCTTATGGAATTTCGCCGATTATTGGTACTACTGGCCTTTCACCCTCGCAAATAAATGAGTTATCTATTTTTGCTCAAAAAGCTGAAGTTGGTTGTGCAATTATCCCCAATTTTTCTATAGGCATGGTACTTCTTCAACAAGCCGCTTCTGTGGCTGCAAAGTTTTACAACAATATTGAATTAATAGAAATGCACCATAATCAGAAGGCAGATTCTCCAAGTGGAACCTGTATTAAAACTGCTGAAATGATTGAAGAATATCCAAAGAAATTTAATGAGGGCTTAGTTAATGAATCTGAATCTATAAAAGGAGTTAGAGGAGGAGTAAGAGATTCGGGTCTTAATATTCATTCAATAAGATTGCCGGGACTGTTAGCTCATCAAGTTGTTATTATGGGTTCCCCTGGGGAAACTTATACGATTAGACATGACACTATTGACAGAAAAGCTTATATGCCAGGAGTTTTACAAGCAATACAAAAAATAGGTAGTTTTAAATCATTAGTTTATGGACTTGAAAAATTAATATTTTAAATGCTTATTCCAATAAAACAAAATCAATTATCTAAACTTATCCCTTCGGTTGGTACTGGAAGTCAGTTTAAGTTTGCTCTTGGCGAACCCAGAAAAATTCTTCAGAGACTTATTATTTCTTCTATTGGAGGTGTTTTAAATCTTTTGTTATTTATTAGTCAATCATCAACTCAGACAGAAAATCTTTGGTTACTATTATGTGTAATTTTTTTTCTATATATTATTTGGGGACCAATACTTGAATCAAGTAGGAAAAATTCTAGTTTTAAAAAATCAAAGTTTTTTTCCCTCTTCGATGGTTATATTTCTGATATTTACAAAATTGAAAAGATTGAAAATTCACGTGAACAATC
>QCUW01000061.1 GCA_003210695.1 Prochlorococcus sp. AG-679-P15
CCAGGTTTAACTCCTGAATTAATAAATAATTTAAAAAATGAAGGTATTAGTTTTGATGTTCATCCTGTAAAAACTGCACCACCTGCACTTGGCATTCTAGGTAATCTTCTGTTTCCAGCAATTTTAATAGGAGGGTTGATTTTATTAGCTAGGAGATCAAATGGTATGCCAGGTGGTCCAGGTCAAGCTATGCAATTTGGAAAATCCAAAGCCAGATTTGCAATGGATGCAGATACTGGAGTTGTTTTTGACGATGTGGCTGGGGTTAATGAGGCGAAAGAGGATTTAGAAGAAGTTGTTACATTTTTAAAAAAGCCAGAAAAATTTACTTCAGTTGGAGCACGTATTCCTAAAGGAGTTTTGCTAGTTGGTCCTCCTGGAACTGGTAAAACACTTTTAGCCAAGGCCATTGCCGGAGAAGCAGGAGTTCCATTCTTTTCACTAGCAGGCTCGGAATTTGTTGAAATGTTTGTTGGAGTAGGAGCTAGTAGAGTTAGAGATCTTTTTAAAAAAGCTAAAGAAAATAGTCCGTGCTTAATTTTTATCGATGAAATTGATGCGGTGGGGAGACAAAGAGGGGCAGGTATTGGAGGAGGCAATGACGAAAGAGAACAGACACTTAACCAGCTCCTAACTGAGATGGACGGATTCGAAGGAAATAGCGGAATCATTATAATTGCCGCTACAAACCGTCCAGATGTTTTAGATTCAGCTTTAATGAGGCCTGGTAGGTTTGATAGACAAGTAACAGTTGATGCTCCTGATATAAAAGGAAGATTATCAATTCTTGAGGTTCACTCAAAAAATAAAAAACTCCAAGAAGATCTTACTTTAGAAAGCATAGCGAGAAGAACTCCTGGCTTTACTGGAGCAGATTTAGCAAATCTTTTAAACGAGGCTGCAATATTAACAGCCAGAAGAAGAAAAAAGTCTATAGGTATTTCAGAGATAGATGATTCAGTTGATAGAATTGTGGCAGGAATGGAAGGCTCTCCACTAACAGATGGGAGAAGCAAAAGATTAATTGCTTATCATGAAGTGGGGCATGCCATCATTGGTACCTTAGTAAAAGCACATGATCCTGTCCAAAAAGTGACTGTAATTCCAAGAGGACAAGCAAAAGGGCTTACTTGGTTTACTCCTGATGATGATCAATCTCTTATAAGTAGAGCAAATCTAAAAGCAAGAATAATGGGTGCACTTGGAGGAAGAGCTGCAGAAGACGTCGTATTTGGAAGAGGTGAGATAACAACTGGAGCAGGTGGTGACTTTCAACAAGTAGCTTCAATGGCTAGACAAATGGTTACAAGATTTGGGATGAGCGAATTAGGTCCAATAGCTCTTGAGAGTGGTAACCAGGAAGTTTTTGTAGGAAGAGATTTGATGACAAGAAGTGAAGTTTCTGATTCTATCTCTAAACAAATCGATGAAAGTGTAAGGGTTATGGTTAAAGATTGCTATAAGGAAACCTATTCAATAATTAGTAAAAATAGAAACGCAATGGATAAATTAGTTGATGTATTAATAGAAAAAGAAACTTTAGATGGTGAAGAATTTGTAAAAATACTTTCTGAATATACAACTATACCTCAGAAAGAAAGAACCCCACAATTATTGAATTAAGTTCCGCGAACTGGCTTTTTGTCTAAAACTAAATCTATCAAACCATAATCCACTGCTTCTTGTGGAGACATATAAAAATCTCTATCGGTATCTGCTTTTATAGTTTCAAGATTTTTGCCTGTTCTTTCCGATAATTCAGAATTTAAACGTTCTTTTAAATATAAAATTTCATCTGCTTGAATTCTTATATCGCTAGCTTGACCTCTTGCTCCACCAAGTGGTTGATGAATCATTATACGTGAATGTCTCAAACTACTTCTTTTACCCTTAGTTCCTGCTGCAAGTAAAAAAGCACCCATGCTTGCTGCCAGTCCAACGCAAACAGTATGAATATCAGGCTTTACATGTTGCATGGTATCAAAAATACCTAAACCATCATAAACCGAGCCTCCAGGTGAATTTATATACATATAAATATCTTTTTCAGGGTCTTCTGCTTCAAGAAAAAGTAATTGAGCAACAATCCTATTTGCAGTATCACTTGTGACTTGTTCTCCCAAAAATATAATCCTCTCTCTTAAAAGTCTTGAGTAAATATCAAATACTCTTTCACTTCCACCAGATTCTTCCAAAACTAAAGGGATCATAATAATATTTATCTGTTTATTAGATCTTAACGATATTGAGTCAACATACGCTATGGTTATTAAGGTTTACATATAAAAAATTGAAAGAAAAATTGACTGTCTCAGATAGCAAAAAGTTATTTCATGAACAATTTCCTTACGTTATTCCAGGTTTATATAAAAGGATAGTTGATGAAATGCTTGTAGAATTAAATTTATTGAATCACCAAAATGCATTTATTCAAGATGATTTATTTTGCTTTGGTCTTACAGAAACATTCAAAGAATTAACAAAAGGCTATAAGCCAAAGGAACATATAACTTCCATTTTCTTTTTAGTTATATTCAGTTCATCACTGTTCTGGTGTTTAGAATCTTTTATTAATTCTTCTTGATTAAATGTTTTTCTGCAAGAAGTTGTAAATATCAAAAGTAAGATAAGGTTAGTAACTTTTATGAAATTTTTCATTTAATTTTAATATCGTTGCAAATAATTATTTTTTAATAATAAATC
>QCUW01000062.1 GCA_003210695.1 Prochlorococcus sp. AG-679-P15
TGAAATTCTATCTATATATGTAATTGGGCTACATTGCCCTCAGGTTATTTGAACATTTAAATGCGGGAAGTAAGGTGTTTTGATAAGTCTCTAATTTTAAAAGATGGAGTAGAACTAGTATCAAGAATTTGGACACCAAAAGATAGTGGTTCTTGGCCCTCTTTATTAATGAGGCAACCATACGGAAGAGAAATAGCTTCAACAATTACATATTCACATCCTGAATGGTGGGCTTCAAAAGGTTATACAGTAATTATTCAGGATGTAAGAGGTCAAGGATCATCTGGTGGCACATTCAAAGGCTTCTCTCAAGAAGCTAGTGACACCTCAGAAACACACGCATGGGTAAGATCTCTAAAAGAATGCAATGGCAAACTTGGCTTATACGGTTTTTCATATCAAGGATTAACTCAACTTACAGGGACAAAAGATTCGGAACCTCCAGATTGCTTATCCCCAGCGATGACCGGAATAAATTTTAAAAATCATTGGAGTTCGGATGGCGGAGCTTTTTGGTGGAATAACAATATTGCGTGGGGATTACAAATAGCTGCCTTAAAAATGAAAAGGGAAAATAATTCTTTAGGATGGGAAGAAATAGTTTCAGCTCTTGAAAATAAAAGTTATTTAAGAAAAGGAATAGGCCTTTTAAAAAAATACGATCCTAATAACTTTGTACTTGAATGGCTTGGAAATCTGCAAAATGATAATGATTTTCTGAGAATAAAAATACTTTCATCATGGCTAAAAAAACCAATGTTAATTATTGGTGGTCTTTGGGATCCACATTTAGAAGGTGCGCTTGATCTCTACAAAAAATCAATCGCTGCAGGAGGAAACCCTGATATAATAATTGGAAACGCTACACACCTTAATTGGTGGGAAGGATCACAAGATACTTTATTAGATTTTTTTGATACTCACCTAAAAAGCGATGATGTAGTTAATGAAAAAAATCCTTTAAAACTTAAAAAGATTTGGAATATTTCATTAAAGAAATGGGATTTAATTGAAGAGGATAAGGTTCCTAAATATATTTTTGGCCTAAAAAGTAGTGGAACAGCAAATGTCGAAACAATTGATGGAAGCCTTCTATTAAATTCAAAAGGTGCAGGCTGGTTTTCAATTGTTCATGATCCATGGAGGCCATTTCAAGGAGAAGGTGGACATTTAGGAGTTAATCCAGGAATATTTAATAGAAATATAATTGATAAAAGATTAGATGTCGGTGTTTTTCAAACCAATTCTTTCCAGGAAGATCTTAAAATTTCAGGAATCCCCATACTTGAAACCTCGGTAAAAAGCGATCAAGCAAGCTTTGATATATGTGTTGCTTTGTCTCTGGTTGATGAAGAAGAAAAGGTTAATCAATTTTCTACTGGATTTTTGAGAGTTAAAAACTCAAAAAAAGATACAGAATGTGAGTGCAAAGTTACATTACATCCTACAAATATCTCTCTCCTTAAGGGCACAAAACTTAGGTTGTCAATATCAGCCGCTGCATATCCATCGATAGGGGTAAATTCAGGATTTGGTGATGATGAGCATGGCGCTCCCACAATTAATCACAAAATCATAACTTTAAGTTTTGAACTGAATAAAACATTTGTGAAAATGACTCCATTTTTCAAATAATTTTTTTTATTTGGTTGATAATTTGATAGGATATTTTCTTAATAGCTACCAGTCATGAAAGAAACTATTCAAGCAGACTGGATTAAATCAGAAGCTTTCAACCTCGAAAATTGTTGCAATGATAATCCATTAAATATTAAAGTTCCCCATTCTTTATGCTCTCCTATACGAGGATCACCATGTTCATAAAGATGACAACCATCAAAAAAAGCTAAACCGTGCTTGTCTTTTGGGAAATGACCAGGAACCCAATCCAGAATAACACCTATACCCTCTTCATGACATCTGTTTACAAATTCTTTGAATTCATTTGGACTGCCATATCTACTTGTAGGCGCATACCAACCTGTAACTTGATATCCCCAGGAACCATCAAAAGGGTGCTCTGAAATAGGCATTAATTCGATATGAGTAAATCCTCTTTCTTTTATATAGGGGATAAGTTTTTCTGTTAATTCTGGATAAGTTAAAAACCTAGTCCCAGGTTTTAAATCTGCTGCTGGAACTGGATTTCTTTGTTGTCCATCTTTTTCTATAAATTTATTTTCTATTGAATCATGCATCCAACTGCCTAGATGCATCTCATAAACTGAAATAGGTTTATTAATTTGACTAGATGAATCTCTATTAGAAATCCAGGAATCATCTCCCCATTTGTAATTGTTCAATTTAGAGACTATTGAACCATTTTGGGGCCTAATTTCATGAAGAAAACCATATGGATCTGCTTTCTCATAAATATGTCCCTCTTGTGTTCTTATTTCATATTTATAAACATCTCCTTCTCGCATCATTGGCATAAATAACTCCCAAATACCACCTAGTCTTTTTTGCATGGGATGATGTCTACCGTCCCAAGAATTTATATCTCCAACAATTGAGATTGATTTTGCATTTGGGGCCCAAATACAAAACATTACACCTTTTTGATTTACATCCTCAATGATGTGAGCTC
>QCUW01000063.1 GCA_003210695.1 Prochlorococcus sp. AG-679-P15
AAAGCAGGCATACTCCCAAAAAGGGTTCATGGCTCTGCCTTGTTTCAAAGAGGTCTTACTCAAGTTTTATCAACAACTACACTTGGAACTCCAAGTGATGCACAGGAAATGGACGATTTAAATCCAAGTACTGAGAAAACCTATCTACATCACTATAATTTCCCTCCATACTCAGTTGGAGAAACTAAGCCTATGAGAACTCCTGGGAGAAGAGAGATTGGTCATGGAGCTCTAGCAGAGAGAGCAATGATTCCGGTACTCCCTGGGAAAGAAACATTCCCATATGTTTTAAGAGTAGTTAGCGAAGTTTTAAGCTCAAATGGTTCTACCTCAATGGGGTCAGTTTGTGGAAGTACACTTTCGTTATTAGATGCTGGTGTTCCATTGAAAGCTCTCGTAAGTGGTACTGCTATGGGTTTAATTAAAGAAGGTAAAGAAGTTCGAATACTGACTGATATTCAAGGTATTGAGGATTTTCTTGGAGATATGGATTTCAAAGTTGCTGGAACCGAAAAAGGGATTACTGCATTACAGATGGATATGAAAATTACAGGATTACCAGTTTCTGTAATCTCTGATGCAATTAAAAAAGCTCGCCCAGCAAGATTGCATATTTTAGAAAAAATGCAAGAAGCAATTGATAAACCCCAAGAATCATTATCCCCTCATGCTCCAAGACTTTTAAGCTTCAGGATTGATCCAGAGCTTATTGGAACAGTTATTGGACCGGGTGGGAGAACTATCAAGGGTATTACTGAAAGAACTAATACCAAAATTGATATAGAAGATGGAGGAATTGTAACTATTGCATCTCATGATGGGGCTGCTGCTGAAGAAGCTCAAAAAATAATAGAGGGCCTAACTCGAAAAGTGCATGAAGGTGAGATCTTCTCAGGAGTGGTTACAAGAATTATTCCTATCGGAGCATTTGTAGAAATTCTTCCTGGGAAAGAAGGGATGGTTCATATTTCTCAGTTATCTGAAGCTAGAGTTGAAAGAGTTGAAGATGTTGTAAGGCAAGGGGATGAAGTAACAGTAAGGGTAAGAGAAATTGATAGCCGAGGTAGAATTAATTTAACTTTGAGAGGGGTTGCTCAAAATGGGGGGATGTCTTACCCAGAACCGACCCCAACCCCAGTAGCTCCTCTTAATTAGGACAACAAAGGATAAATATCATATTTTTTTATTATTTCTTTTATCTGAAAACATAATTTTGAATGCATTATTTTATTATTTGAAGCAATAATTATTCCTCCCTGCTCAAAATTTGGGTTCTCATAACGTAGTTCTTCATTTTCTAAATTCGTAACAGCTCCACCTGCAGTTTTTAATATAATTTCTGGTGCTGCTAAATCCCAATCCTTTGGAGAACTTTTATTAGGCAAGCTTAAACAGATATAAATATCACTTTCGCCCCTTATTATTGAAGCAATTTTGCAACCAATACTTCCCATAGTTACAACATTTTTAAAACATATTTTATCAATTAAATACATTAAGGTTGGATTACTATGATTTTTACTTGTTACTAAAGTCATCTCACAAAGACTTTTGTTGGGAAATGAATTTAATTTTCGATTTACATTATCTCTTCTCTCGCACCAAACATTCTCACCATTTGATATCCATAATTCGTCTCTTTCTGGAATAAGGACAACCCCAAGAAAAGGTTTATTTTTATATTTTAGGGCAAAATGCATTGCATAATTTCCTGTTCCTTGAATAAAGTCTTTTGTACCATCTAAGGGATCAAGTACCCAAACCCACTCAGAATTGATATCGCTATTATTAAGATCTGCCTTTACATTTTCTTCACTTAAGTATTTCCAACCAACATTTTCATATTTAGATTGCATCCTTTTAAGAATTAATTCATTTACCTCTAAATCAGCTATTGTTACAGGGTCTTTCTCATTATGATTTTTAATAATATTATTTTTATTGTCTGACTTCTTGAGTAGTTGAGAATATTGAAGCAAAATATCTGCAGCCTCCCAGCTGAAAATTCTCAGATCATCGATAAGATTATTAATATCAACCCCTTCTGGTAATTTAACCACGTAATGAATAATAAACCTTCATTATCGCACAGAAATCAAGAACCAGAAGATGGCGTCTTGTATTTAGTAGGAACACCAATTGGTAATTTAAACGATCTCTCATCACGAGCTATAAATATTCTAGAAAATGTTTTTTTAATTGCTTGTGAAGATACAAGGCAAACAAAAAAGATCATGAATAAATATGGAATCAAAAATAATCTTATTAGCTTTAATAAGAATAATTCTTTTAAAAAGACCCCTTTTTTAATAGATGATCTGATGGATGGTAAATCTATTGCTCTTGTTAGCGATGCTGGGATGCCAAGTATTTGTGACCCTGGAGAAGATTTAGTTTGTAAAGCAAAGTACTTAGGAATAGATATCATTTGCATTCCTGGTCCTTGTGCCGCTATAGCTGCCCTTGTTTCGAGTGGAATGCCATCATCTAAATTCATATTTGAAGGTTTTCTGCCAAAAAAACAAAGTGATAGAAAAAGAATTCTTTTAGAAATTAGTAATAATGAAAAGACAA
>QCUW01000064.1 GCA_003210695.1 Prochlorococcus sp. AG-679-P15
TATAAGTATTAAAGAATAATACATGGGATGACGAAAAAAACGATAAATACCTGAAGTAATAAGGTTTCCATCAGCTATTGGTCTTGGCAAAGGAGATAAATTACTTCCTAAGTCTTTAATTGCAAAAAACATAATAATTGATCCGATTATTATAATTATGAAGCCCAAAAAAATAAATATAAAATTACCCTGTATTATTTCTGTCTTATGAATAAATTCAAATTTAGTAAAATGAAGAGTAATAATAAGAAACTGAAAAATGACAAGGATTATTTCATTAGAAGTTTTAAGAAATCCTATTAAATTAAATTTAAACATTATTTATTTTTTAATGCTTCAAGTAAAGGGGAATAAAATCTGAATGATAAATTATCAAAATTATTATTCTCAAAAAAGAAATCTGGTTCTTTTTTATTTCCAAAACACATACGTATTTCAATATTATCTCTTTCTCCTTTACTAAAATTTTTATTTCCTATCCATCTATCTGAAAAAGCTTTTATTTCATTTTTAGATTGAATTTTTGCCTCAACATATTTATAAGTACTTTCTGGGGGGAGCGGTAAGCATTTTTCTGAGGAATTCTTAAAAAGATGAATATACTCTTCTAATATTTGCTTTGAATACTCTGGCCCTGGTGATTGAAGAATTTCTGTTTTATATTGATTTTCTTTTCTAAAAATCAACTGAGTATTTATTATCTTCTTTTCTAAAGAAGAAATAAAAAGTAATTTGATCCAAGATTCGGACAAACGCTTTAAACTAAGTTTGGCATGTATTAATTCAATAACCATATTATCTGCAATAAAATATTCTTCTTTATTTGAATTTGATTTAATATAAACTCTGCAAATTTTTTTATATTTACTCAAATTTTTAGCTAGGCTACCTGCCAGATCTTTAATCTCTTTTTCTTTTGTAAAGATACTATTTTTTGGTGCAATAATTCCATTCTCAAGAAAATGATCGTTAACATCCAAATTTTTTAATTCATCAATAATGTTATGGTTATCAATTTCTAATTTCTTAATAATTTTAGTAATTAATTGAGACTTTTGGAGATTACTTACATGTTCCTCATCTGGATGATGGATAAACGTTCCTTTTGGGAAAATATTTTTTTTATTGAGCCAGTAAAGTTGAGGAAACTTGAACCAATAAGTTAATTCAGATAATTTAAAATCTTTACTATTAAATTCCTTCTCTTCCCAATCTATTTTATTTATTAAAGAATAATTACTTTTTAAAGTATTTTCATTATCATTAGTAAATTCCTTTTTCTGACAATCACCGTATTTGATAATAGACTTAGATTGCTCTGAAGTTAAAAAACCCTCAAAATAGTTTATTAACTCTTTTATAGGAAAAGAGATATCTAATTTGTTATTATCTTTATCATTATTAATCCAAGAAACTATTAGTTGCTTTCTACAGGAAACTAATAACTCAAGGAAAAAATATTTTTCTCTATCAAAAGTTGATGGATCTCCTAGAAGATATTTTTTATTTAACAAATTTATTTTTTCATTAGTAGATAATCTTGGATAATAAATACTATTCATATTAATTAAGAAGATAATTTTACGAGGGATCAGTCTAATCTTCTCAATATCGCTTACTAATATCTTATTTATATAAGATTGATTTTTATAATTAGAATTATTTATAGCTGTAATTAATATTTCTCTAAAAACATTTAAAACAATTACTTGATCTGATATGCAAGGAATTGAATAATTATCAACTATTCTATTTATTTCACATATTTCTAAATCTAAATTATGATTAAAATTTCTTATATTATTTAGTATGAATTTAATCTTTTTAATCCAGCCTTCATAATTAGAAGAACCTCTTAATAAATTAATATATTTTTTTAGCTGAAATAATATTTTGACCCATCTATTTAAATCCAAACTAATATTATTGGGACTAAATGATTTAAGATTAGAATTTTTTAAATTATATTCTTTATCATAAATAAGACCTAAAGTAATTCTATTTAAGCACCATTCTAAAGTATTTTTTTCATCACCTAGCCTTTCATGAGTATCTAAGCCCCAATGAAAACCAACATTAGTTAATATTGAAATGATCTCATCCTTTTCAGAAATATCAAAATTAAAAATAATCTGAGTAACTTTTTGAGAAAGAAGATAATCTATTTTTTCAAGTGTGATTTTCTCATTTGCTAATTCAGTAATATCAAATAAGAATTTATATATTTTTGAATAATCATCATAATCATCTTCAATAAAAAAATAAGGTAACTTTTGACCATTTATTAATTCATTATTAAAGATATGCCTTAAGAAAGGTTTTATTAAATTAGTTTGAGGGGATACTAATGCAATATCACTATATTTAATTTCATCAAAAGATTCTATTATTTCTATAATTTTATTTCTTACATAATCTAATTGACTTAATTGATTAGCATGTCCCCTAAATATAATAGATTCATCCTTTTCATATATAGTGAAATCATTTTCTTTATTATCAATTAATCTTTTCTGTATTTGATTAATTAAAGGGATATTATTTTTTTCG
>QCUW01000065.1 GCA_003210695.1 Prochlorococcus sp. AG-679-P15
ATCTCCAATGATTTTTAAGGAAATTTTGGTTCTTTCATCTGCAGAAAAATAATCTATATTTGAAATCCTAGAAGCCATCTGAATAATTGGAAAAATCAAATCTGTCTCGTAATTATTTTTCTTCTTTTGCAATATTTGAGCCATTCTCTCAAGACCCATTCCAGTATCAATATTTTTATATTTTAAATCTGACAATTTACCATCAGAACCACGATTATATTGCATAAATACAAGATTATAAAATTCAATAAAACGATTACCATCCTCTAAATCAATATTTTGAAGGCCTTTTTCAGGATTAAAATCATAATAGAGTTCTGAACATGGTCCACATGGGCCAGTTTTCCCTGAGGACCAGAAATTATCTTTTTCATCAAGTTTTATTATCCTTTCTGGAAGAATCCCAATTTCTTCCTTCCAAATCTTTTCCGATTCATCATCCTCGTGAAAGACACTTACTATTATATTCTCTTCAGAAAGTCCATAAACTTTAGTAACTAATTCCCAAGCCCACTCAATTGCCTCTTGCTTAAAATAATCTCCGAAGGAAAAATTCCCAAGCATCTCAAAAAAAGTGTGATGCCGAGCAGTAACTCCAACATTTTCAATATCGTTTGTTCTTATGCACTTTTGACTAGATGTAGCTCTTTTTGATGGCCTTTCTTTCAAGCCTAAAAATATAGGCTTAAAAGGGAGCATTCCCGCGATTGTAAGCAAAACTGTTGGATCATCAGGAATTAATGATGCACTTGAAATAATTTTATGAGATTTTTCATGATAAAAATTTAAAAATGCTTTTCTAATTTCATCTCCAGTAATTATTTTGTTAATTAGTTGAGATGTCATTTATCAAGAATAAAAATAGTGAAAATAAAAAAAGGGTGTAGTTTCGGTAATTCCACAAAAACGATCACGCGGATTTATATTCTATATAACTAAAGTTAATTTATAAAGCGAATTATTCTATGATAGCCTCTGCGCAAACAAGTAATTCAAAATTGGCACAAATCGATAATAGGTTGTCAGTTCAAACTCAAAAATTTGCTGAAGATTCTTGTGCTATTAGATCCCTAGATTGGGATCGTAGTAGATTTGATATTGAGTTTGGTTTAAGAAATGGAACTACTTATAATAGTTTTATTATAAGAGGTCAAAAAAAGGCAATAATTGATACTAGTCACGCAAAATTCGAAAAGATATGGTTTGAAGAATTAGTTAAAGAAATTGATCCCCAGGAAATTGATTATCTAATAACAAGTCATACAGAACCTGATCACTCTGGATTAATAGGAACTCTTTTAGAATTAAATCAAAATATTACTGTTGTTGGTTCCAAATTAGCACTCAAATTTATTGAAGACCAAATACATGTTCCTTTCAAACGTCTCGAAGTCAAAAGTGGAGATTTTTTAGATCTTGGAACCAACCCTAGTAGTGGATTAAACCATAATATTGAATTCATAAGCGCACCAAATTTACATTGGCCAGATACAATTTTTTCTTATGATCACGGAACTAATGTTCTATATACATGTGATGCCTTTGGGCTTCATTATTGCTCTGAAGAATTTTTTGATTCCGATCAGAAAGAAATATATGATGATTTTCGTTTTTACTATGATTGTCTGATGGGTCCAAACGCAAGAAGCGTACTTCAAGCTATAAAACGTATTGATAAGTTACCTGAAGTGAAAACCATAGCTGTTGGTCATGGCCCTTTGCTTCAAAATCAAGTAAATTTTTGGAAAGGGAAGTATTTTGAATGGAGTAGCAATAAGAGTAAAGGAAATGAGTTTGTATCAGTTTGCTATATAAGCGATTATGGATTTTGTGATCGACTAAGTCAAGCTATTTCTCATGGCATAAGTAAGGCAAATGCTCAAGTTCAATTAATTGATTTAAGATCTTCAGATTCCCAAGAGTTAACAAGCTTAATTTCTGAATCTAAAGCAGTAGTAATACCAACATGGCCAGTTAATTCAGACAATGAATTAAAAGAGTCTCTTGGTACTCTCTTTGCGGCACTCAAACCTAAACAATTTACGGCTGTTTATGATGCATTTGGTGGAAATGATGAGCCGATTGATTCGTTAGCTAATAAATTAAGAGAATTAGGACAAAGGGAACCCTTTTCACCTTTGAGAGTTAAAAATATTCCAGATCCTATAATCTATCAACAATTCGAAGAAGCTGGAACTGACTTAGGACAATTAATTAACAAAAAGAAAAACATCGCTTCAATGAAAAGTCTTGACTCAAATTTAGATAAAGCTTTAGGAAGACTGAGTGGAGGTTTATATGTCGTTACAGCCAGCCAAGGGGAAGGTTCAACATTTAGGCAAAGTGCCATGGTCGCTAGCTGGGTTAGTCAAGCGAGCTTTAACCCACCAGGTATTACAGTTGC
>QCUW01000066.1 GCA_003210695.1 Prochlorococcus sp. AG-679-P15
CAAAAAGCTTAATTATATTCAATTTACTCAATTTGATTTAGATATTTACGAATAACATTTTCTGAAGTAACATCTATGGATCATTAGAAAATAAAGTAAAACTGAACTGTGACTACTACAAAGAAAAGAAGAGTTTTCCCTTTTACTGCAGTAATTGGTCAAGAAGAAATGAAATTAGCTCTTTTACTAAATGTTATAGATCCAAGAATTGGCGGGGTAATGATTATGGGTGATAGAGGTACTGGCAAGTCAACTACTATTAGAGCTCTCGCAGATTTGTTACCAGCAATAGATGTAGTTAAAGATGATCCTTATAATAGTTCCCTAATAGATCCTGATTTACAAAGTAAAGAAGTCTTAGAGAAAATTATTCAAGGTGAAAGTTTAGAGAAAGATAAAAAACAAGTACCAATGATTGATTTACCATTGGGTGCAACAGAAGACAGACTGTGCGGGACTATTGATATAGAAAAGGCTTTAAGCGAGGGCATTAAAGCTTTTGAACCAGGCTTATTAGCGAAAGCTAATAGAGGCTTGTTGTATGTAGACGAAGTGAATTTACTTGATGACCATTTGGTTGATGTTCTTTTAGATTCAGCAGCTTCAGGATGGAATACAGTTGAAAGAGAAGGAGTCTCAGTTAGACATCCTGCAAGATTTGTACTGATTGGTTCTGGCAATCCAGAAGAGGGAGAACTTAGACCTCAGTTATTAGATAGGTTTGGTATGAGTGTTGAGGTTAAAACAGTAAGAGATGCAGAGTTAAGGGTTAAGGTTGTTGATCAGCGAACTTCTTTTGATGACAATCCCGATGAATTTTCAATAAGTGTTGAGAAAAAGCAGGATGAACTTCAGCAAAAAGTCATTAAGGCACAGGAGATCTTAAATTTAGTTCAAATGGATGATGATCTAAGGTTAAATATATCTGCAATATGTGGAGAACTTGATGTTGATGGGTTAAGAGGAGATATTGTTACTAATCGATCTGCAAGGGCAATTGCTGCCTTTGAGGGAAGAACTGAGGTACAAGAAGATGATATCGCCAGAGTAATTACTTGTTCTTTAAGGCATCGACTAAGAAAAGATCCCTTGGAGCAAGTTGATTCTGGTGAAAGGGTAATTCAAGCATTTTGCAAAGTCTTTGATTTAAATGAAAAAGATAACCTTTCCAAATTTCAATTGGCATCCGAAGAATAATTAAAGTGAGGATTATTGGAATTGATCCTGGATTAGGAAGAGTTGGATATGGAATTATTGAAATACAAAATGAAAAGAAAATATTTCTTGATTGTGGTGTAATCGAAACAGATAAAAATCAAAAAGAAGAGGAAAGACTTTTTGAGATTTTTAATGATCTCAATTCATTAATAGATCAATGGAAACCAGATATTGCTGCTGTAGAGAAGTTTTTCTTTTATAGATCCAGTACTACTATTAGCGTTGTTCAAGCTCGAGGTGTAATTATGATGGCATTAGCTTCCAAGAAAATCCAAATTAGTGAATACGCCCCTTCTCAGGTTAAGCTTACTATTGCAGGCTCTGGAAAAGCATCAAAGAAAGAAGTTATCGAAGCAGTTATGTACAACTTAGATTTGAAATATGCACCAAAACCAGATGACTCTGCAGATGCACTAGCTATAGCACTAACAAACCTATCTAATAACTGAGGTCTAAGTTCTCCCTCTTCTGGATTGCCAGAACCAATCAGTACAAATCTTGCAGGATGTCTAACTGAGACTCCTTCTCTTTCAACTGTATTCCATCCTGAAGCTGCTGAATCTAAAAGAACATCAACCAAATGGTCATCAAGTAAATTCACTTCGTCTACATACAACAAGCCTCTATTAGCTTTCGCTAATAAGCCTGGTTCAAAAGCTTTAATGCCCTCGCTTAAAGCCTTTTCTATATCAATAGTCCCGCACAGTCTGTCTTCTGTTGCACCCAATGGTAAATCAATCATTGGTACTTGTTTTTTATCTTTCTCTAAACTTTCACCTTGAATAATTTTCTCTAAGACTTCTTTACTTTGTAAATCAGGATCTATTAGGGAACTATTATAAGGATCATCTTTAACTACATCTATTGCTGGTAACAAATCTGCGAGAGCTCTAATAGTAGTTGACTTGCCAGTACCTCTATCACCCATAATCATTACCCCGCCAATTCTTGGATCTATAACATTTAGTAAAAGAGCTAATTTCATTTCTTCTTGACCAATTACTGCAGTAAAAGGGAAAACTCTTCTTTTCTTTGTAGTAGTCACAGTTCAGTTTTACTTTATTTTCTAATGATCCATAGATGTTACTTCAGAAAATGTTATTCGTAAATATCTAAATCAAATTGAGTAAATTGAATATAATTAAGCTTTTTG
>QCUW01000067.1 GCA_003210695.1 Prochlorococcus sp. AG-679-P15
GGCTTATAGTTTAGTACAGAAAAATGCCCATCAAGCTTGGAATAATGAGAATGGTAATTTCAAGCAAAATATTAAGGAAGATCAAGAGATTATGGGATTATTGAATGAGAGTGATTTAAAGGAATGCTTCGACCCAGCAATTCATCTCAGCAATTTAAATGTAATATGGGAAAAGTTAAGTATTTAAATCTCTTAAATGTTATTTGAAGTTGAACCACAGTTTTTTAAAAACAGATAATGACCAAAAACTTTAGATTTGAAAATGATAGTATGGGAAAAATTAAAGTTCCTGATGAAGCTTTGTGGGGAGCACAAACACAGAGATCAATCATGAATTTTTCTATTGGTGAGGAGTTAATACCAATTGAATTGATTTATTCAATTACAGTTATAAAAAAAGCAGCTGCAAATGCTAATTTCAAATTAGGTTTAATTGATAAAGTTAAAAAAAATCTTATTATTGAAGCTTGCACAGAAATAATAGCTGGGAAACATGATTCTCAGTTTCCATTAAAAATATGGCAAACAGGCAGTGGAACTCAAACAAATATGAATATAAACGAAGTCATATCAAATATTGCTGCATTAAAAACAAATTCAGAACTTGGGAGTAATCATCCTATTCATCCAAACGACGATGTGAATAAATCTCAATCTACTAATGATACTTTTCCAGCGGCTATTCAGATATCTGTTGTCGCTGCAATAATAAAAAAATTAGTTCCATCAATAAAGGAACTTACTATTGTTTTAGATAGAAAAAGTAATGAATGGAAAAATCTTATAAAAATAGGTAGGACTCATTTTCAAGATGCAGTGCCTATATCCCTCGGGCAGGAAGTTTCCGCTTGGTCACAACAGCTAAAAGATGCAAAAGATGCTCTTCTAATGAGTCTTGATGAATTATGTTTCTTACCACTTGGTGGAACTGCGGTTGGTACAGGTATTAATTGTCCAAAAGATTTTTGTGAAGAATCTATAAAATCTATTTCAGAGGATACTGATCTAGATTTTTATAAATCGAAAAATAATTTCTCTTTAATGGCATCACATGATCGATTAGCACATGTAATGAGTCAAGTAAAAATCCTAGCAAGTTCGTTATTTAAAATTTCTAATGATATAAAAATATTGTCCTCGGGGCCAAGATCAGGTATTTATGAATTAATAATTCCTCAGAATGAACCAGGGAGCTCAATTATGCCAGGCAAAGTTAATCCCACTCAATGTGAAGCATTATCAATGGTATGCACCCAAGTTATGGGTTTTGAATATGCAGTATCAATAGCTAATGCAAGCGGAACTTTACAAATGAATGAATATAAGCCACTAATTGGATTTAATATTCTAACGAGCATAAAATTACTTAATAATGCAATAACTAACTTCAGAGTAAAATTAGTTGAAGGGATACAACCCAATCCAAAGACTATCAAAACAAATCTTGAGAATTCACTAATGCTTGTAACAGCTTTGGTACCTAAAATAGGTTATGAAAAAGCAGCAGAAATTGCAAATCTTGCTTTTCATGAATCAATTAACCTAAAACAGGCGACAAAGAAATTGGGTTACTTAAGTGATAATGAATTTGATGAAGCTATAAATACTAATGAAATGATCTAATTAAGATATTATTAGGAATTATTATCAATTCTTTTTGTCGCAGGATTTATATTATCAGAGACATTCAATAAATCATTCGATTCAGAAACAGGAAATCTATTAATAGCTTTTAGTGCTAACTTTGCTTTATTTTTTAATTTATTGCTAACTCCTATACAATATTGAATTTGTGATAAAACATCTATAGACCTTCTTAAGATCCTTACAACATCTCCTTCATCCAAAGAAGTATTAGAAATTAGTTCTTTCCATTTTTTACCCCTTGCCCACTCTGATATTATCCCAGTTAAATCAGTTTCAAAAAAAATTGGAGTATCAATATTAAATTTATTTTGTTTTGAGGCCACTAATTTTCTTAGACTATCTAACTCATTAAAAACATCTATAACCTTAATGGAAGGCTTGAAATTACACCAAAGATTTGGTCTTCTTATATCAACACTAATTGCTTGAATAATTGCTGCTAAATCAGGTGGAGTTAAATCATCCAAATACCCACTAAGTAAAACAAGTCCTACCCATAATTCATTTTCACTTCTTATTGCACCAACTGATTGTCCTACTTCGGTAAGCTCTAAATCATTTAAACAGCCAAAATGATTCAGAATTTTTATTAAATCAGTAAATTTTTTCCAGTTATAATTTTCTTTTTCTTCAAGGATATTATTTCTCATAAATATTTCTTGCTCAATCTCGATAATC
>QCUW01000068.1 GCA_003210695.1 Prochlorococcus sp. AG-679-P15
GATTTTGTTAACTCTATTAAGAAATGAGTAACTAAAAAAATGAGAAACATTAGCTTCCTTAGCTCAGCTGGATAGAGCAACTGCCTTCTAAGCAGTGGGTCAATGGTTCGAATCCATTAGGAAGCGTATAAAAAAATAAAATGATGAATAAAAAAGCTTTAATTACTGGAGTTACTGGACAAGATGGGAGTTATCTAGTTGAATTTCTTTTAAATAAAAACTATGAAGTGCATGGAATCAAGAGGAGAAGTAGTAGCTTAAATACACAAAGAGTAGACCATCTATATCAAGATCCACATGAAAACAATCCAAGATTTTTCATGCATTATGGTGACCTTACTGACAGTACAAACTTAATAAGACTTATACAAGATATATCACCAGATGAAATTTATAATTTAGGGGCTCAAAGTCATGTAGCAGTCAGTTTTGAAACTCCAGAATATACTGCCAACTGCGATGCTTTAGGCACCTTAAGAATATTAGAGGCAGTTCGAATATCAGGTCTTTCAAAAAAATCAAAAATATATCAAGCGAGTACTAGTGAATTATATGGTCTAGTTCAGAAAACACCTCAAAATGAAAAAACTCCCTTCTATCCCAGAAGTCCATATGGGGTTGCAAAATTATATGCCTATTGGATTACGATTAACTATAGAGAGGCATATAGCATGTACGCATGTAATGGAATTCTTTTTAACCACGAAAGCCCAAGACGAGGCGAAACTTTTATAACAAGAAAAATCACGAGAGGGCTTGCAAGAATAGATGCAGGTTTAGAAAAAATTCTTTACTTGGGAAATCTTAATTCAAAAAGAGATTGGGGACATGCAAAAGACTATGTAGAAATGCAATGGCTTATGCTACAACAAGAGGAACCAAAAGATTATGTAATCTCAACTGGAAGAGCAGAAAGTATTAGAAAATTTGCCGAGATAAGTGCCTCTTATCTAGGATGGAGTGATAAAGGGAAGGCTGGGATAATTTGGGAAGGTCATGGTTTAAACGAAGTCGGAAGAAGAGCTGACACTATGGAAATAGTTATTAGAATTGATCCCCGATACTTTAGACCGACTGAAGTTGAATTCCTTCTTGGTGAGTCAAAAAAAGCAGCTCTAGAATTAGGTTGGACGCCAAAAACATCACTAGAAGAATTAATAGAAGAAATGATAGAGTTTGATAAAGAAGAAGCAAGAAAAGACTCTATTTTAAAAAAATCAGGTTTTCAAATAAATAATTCTAAAGAATAAAGACGATTCATATTATATGACTCTATTAAATAAGAGAGATAAAATATTTATAGCTGGCGGTAGTGGCATGGTTGGAAGTGCCATAAAAAGAAAGTTAGATAATTTGGGATTTAAAAATTTAATTTCTCCTAATAGTTCAGAACTTGATTTAAAAAATCCAGATTTAGTCTTTCATTGGTTTAAGGAAAATAAACCTGATATAGTAATTTGCGCAGCTGCTAAAGTAGGTGGGATATTTGCTAATAACAAATACCCAGTTAACTTTTTATTAGATAACTTAAAAATTCAAAATAACGTTATTGAAGGTGCATGGAAAAATAAGACAAGAAGGTTTCTTTTTCTTGGGAGTAGTTGCGTATATCCAAAGAATTCTAGTCAACCCATAAAAGAAGATGAATTGCTTAAAAGTTCTCTTGAGAAAACTAATGAATGGTATGCATTAGCTAAGATTAGTGGAATAAAGTTATGTCAGGCATTAAGAAAACAATATGGATTTGATGCAATATCTCTTATGCCAACAAATCTCTATGGTAAAGGCGATAACTATCACTCTTCAAATAGTCATGTTCTACCCGCTTTACTTGATAGATTCCATTCACATAAAATAGAGAAAAAAGCCTATATAGAATGTTGGGGATCAGGAAATCCAAGGAGAGAATTTTTGCATGTTGATGATCTTGCAGATGCTTCAATTTTTGCTTTAGAAAATTGGGATCCCAATAAAAAAGATGCACCTTTAGATGAATTAGGAGAACCCTTAAATTGGATCAATGTTGGAACAGGAATTGATTTAAGTATAAAAGAGCTTGCCGAGAAGATTGCTAA